>JBEEGB010000450.1:0-4391 GCA_041166585.1 Acidimicrobiaceae bacterium | reverse complement strand
GCGCCGCGCGGCCGCGAGGTCGTCGCTCAGGTAGTCGCTGACCGGACTGACCCCGAAGCACTGGAACCAGATGTCCGCGCTGATGTCGCGACCGGTGTTCGTCGTCACCGTGAACGTCGCCAGCTCGTTGGCGGCGGTCGGCGGCAGCTCGCGAAGGCCCTCGCCGAGAACCAGCTCGACACCGAGATCGACGAGCTGCCTGCGAAGCTCGGCGCGCAGGTCAGCACGGAATTTGCCTCCGAGCACATCGTCGGCGAGATCGAGGATCGTGACGTGCTTGTCCGGCCACTTCGCGACGATCTCGCCCGCGAGCTCGATCCCGACCGGACCTGCGCCGACGAGGAGGACGCGCTTGGCGTGCGTCAGCTCGGTGTACGCGGCCCGGTAGTTGTCGATCGCGTCCGCGGCATCGTGCGCGTCGCTCTTGGCGGGGAACGGGTAGGTGGATCCGGTGGCGAGGACGACGTAGTCGGCGGTGATCGCCTCGCCCGATGCGAGCACGACACGATGCGGGGTCACCTCCACTGCGCGGTCGCGGACTACCCGACCGTTGGCGAGAAGGCGGTCGTACGGCAAGAAGATCTTGGGGAGGAACGCCGGCTCGACGAGCGCCCGGAGCGCACCGATGTTGTGCACGAAGGCGTCCTTCGGCTCGACCAGCACGACGTCGACGTCCGGGTCGAGGGCCTTGGCGAGGGCGACACCGCCGTAGCCGCCCCCGATCACGACGACCGTCGGGCGGGACCCTTTGTCCTGGTTCATGGAAGCTCCTCAGTTCTCTCTTGTAACTGACCCCATCATGCGTCACCATCAGGGGCAGTGGAAGGCGGCACTTCGAAGTCACCCAGGCACACGGCTGATACCGATCCCACCTGCGAGCTGCGCAACATCCTCGACCGCATCGCCGACAAGTGGTCGCTGCTCGTCATCTACGAGCTCGCCGACGGGGTACGCCGGTTCAGCGAGCTCCGTCGCCAGATCGACGGGATCAGCCAGCGCATGCTCACGCTCACGCTGCGCCAGCTCGAGCGCGAAGGTCTCGTGACGCGCACGGTGTTCGCCGTCGTCCCCCCTCGCGTCGACTACCAGCTCACCCCGCTCGGTTCCACGCTGCTCGACACGATCCAGTCGCTCGTCGCGTGGGCCAGCGAGCACGGCAACGAGATCGCTGCAGCGCGCGCTGCGTACGACGAGCGCGTCGCGGAGCGCGCCGCGCCCGCTGTCAGCTGAACGGTCAGGTAGAACAGGCGGGTGGCGCAGCTCCACTGGGACCCCTCGACGTACCGCGAGCTCATGCGATCCGAGGTCCCGCGCTACGACGAGCTCCAGGAGGCGATCGCGGACGCCACCGCTCATCGTGCAGCGCGCACGGTGCTCGACCTCGGCACCGGCACCGGCGAGACGGCGCGACGCGTGCTCGATCGGCACCCCAACGCGAACCTGGTGGGCGTCGACGAGAGCGAGGAGATGCTGACCGTCGCGGCGACCGCGCTGGCCGGCGCGAACGCAGAGCTGCTGGTCGCCCGACTGCAGGATGCGCTGCCGCTGGGACCGTTCGACCTGGTCGTCTCGGCCTTGGCGGTGCACCACCTCGACCCCGCCGAGAAGGCATCGCTGTTCCGCCGCGTGCGCGACGCGCTCGCACCCGGCGGGCGGTTCGTGCTCGGTGACGTGATCGTTCCTGGTGATCCAGCGCATGCGACGATCCCGCTCGAAGCGGGCTACGACAAACCCGACTCGATCGAGGACCAGCTTTCGTGGTTGACCGAAGCCGGCTTCGACGCCACCGTCACGTGGGAGAGCGACGACCTCGCCGTGCTCATCGCTGATGCTTCCGCATCCGTAGCGACCACGTGAGCGGGAGGTTGGGACGGTCGGGCGGGATGCGCCAGGTGCCGTCGATCTCGCTGCGCACCATGAACGGCCACATCTGCTCGACGCCGATGTCGTGCTCGTGCAGCAGCTCGACCACGAGACCCGCGCGCAACAGCGCTGAGACGACCGGTCCGATGCCGGGGTTGCGCTCGAACACGCGGTTGTTGGTCGTGGGCGCCGAGCGGTCGGCGTAGGTGCCGCTGGCGTCGTCGCTCACGAGCGGCGAGAAGTAGTCCCAGCGCACCGTCGGCTCGGCGTCGTCCATGACCCACAGCAGCGGGTGGATCTCGACCACGTAGGCGACACCACCGGGGCGGAGCAGGTTCGCCACGACCTCGCCCCATGCCTGGATGTCGGGGAGCCAGCTCAGGGCACCGATGCCGGTGTACACCACGTCGAAGGTGCGACCACCGAGCACCTCGACCGCGTCGTAGACGTCGCCGGTGGCGAACTCCGCGTCGATTCTGAGCTCCTCGGCGAGCCGGCGTCCGACCTCCGTCGCCGGTTCGGAGAAGTCGTAGCCCACGACGCGCGCGCCGCGCCGCGCCCACGACAGGGTGTCGAGACCGATGTGGCACTGGAGGTGGACGAGGTCGAGGCCTTCAACCGGGCCGAGCTCGTCCGGCTCGTACGACCGCAACCGGTCGGGGTTCGCTCGGAACCGCTCGAGGTCGTAGAAGCCGCCGGACTCGTGGATCGGGACTCGCTCGTCCCACCACTTGCGGTTCGTTCCGACCCAGTCGTCGTCCTTCACGCGATGTGCTCGCGTGCCGCCTCGTCGAACGACGCCATGCCATCCTCCCAGAACACGTAGCGCTTGCCGGGCTCGTTCGAGAACGCGAGGTGGGTGCCGTCGGCGGCAAGGGTGACGACGCTCATCGTCGGCGGGTGCCCGCCGGTGTCGAGCGATCCGATGTCGAGGAGCGCGGCGCGCCCCGCCTCGAGCAGCGTGGCACCCATCGCGACCGCGGCCACGATCATGCGGGCGGTTCCTGCGCGGATGGCGAGCTCGCCCCAGCCGGTGCACGCCGCGGCGCCGAAGCGCGAGTCGGCGTACGCGCCCGCGCCGATCACCGGCGTGTCGCCCAACCGTCCGGGGTACTTCCACGCCCAGCCGCTCGTGCTGACAGCGGAAGCGATGTTGCCCGCGCGGTCGAGACCGAGGACGTTCACGGTGCCCGGCGCCCGCTCCGGATCGGTGGCGATGTTCGCCATCCACGAGAGCATCCCCGCCTCATCCGCACCGCCTGTGCCGGTCTTCGCATCGAGCCCCTTCTGCCACAGCTCCGCCGCGGCCGGCGTCAGGAGGTCCTCCTCCACGAGACCGATCTCGGTGGCAAGCCGGGCTGCGCCGTCGCCCACGACCAAGACGTGAGGAAGTCGCTCCATCACCGCGCGGGCGACGGTGATCGCCGCTCGGTAGCCGCGCAACGAACCGACGGCACCGCAGCGCCGCGAGGTGCCATCCATGATCGACGCGTCGAGCTCGACCTCGCCGAGGAGGTTCGGGTAGCCGCCGTAGCCGACCGTGTGGTCGTCGGGGTTGTCCTCGACGAGACGGGTCACGGCCTCCACCGCGTCGAGCGCGGAGCCGCCCTCGCGAAGGATCTTGACGCCGGCCGCCATGCCCACAGCGGCGTTGGCGCTACCGACGAGCCTTGCCGCGTGCATCGTCGACTCGTCGGGCGAGGAACCCCACGAGGTCACGGGCGATGGCCTCCGCCTCCTCGACGGGGAGGAGGTGACCACCGTTGGGGTAGAGCACCAGCTCGCTCCCCGGGATGAGCTCGTGCATCCGGTGCTGCACCGACGGAGGGGTGAAGTGGTCGCGCTCGCCGCCGAGGATCAGGACAGGGACTTCGATGGTGGGCAGCACGTCGACGGCGGAGTGGTTGCGCATCCCGCTCATCATCCGCCACATGATCCCGAAGTCGACCTCGCTGATCTGACGGACGTGGCGCTCGATGTCGGCGAACTGGACCTCGGGACCGGTGCGAAGGATCGCGCCGACGACCTTCATCGTGAACGCCTCTGGCATCTTCTGGGACTGGGCCAGCACCGGCCGCAGGAACCCGAACGGCAACCGCGAGAACAGCACGTCGGCGATCGGGAACAGGCGGTCGAGCACCTCCTTCTCGGCGAAGGTGGGCACCGGGTTCTCGTAGGTCCCCGCGACCGGCACGATGCCGGCGAGCCGCGCCGCGCCGCCCACGCGATACGCCTCGAAGATCCCCTGCACACCCATGGAGTGACCGATGAGCACCGCTCGCTCGAGTCCCGCGTGATCGAGGATCTCGATGATGTCGGTGGCCACCCGGTTGACGGAGACGTCTTCGATCGGGATGTCGAGGGGCCGGCTCCCCGCGCCGTGTGGGAGGCCCGACTGCCCGTGCCCTCGGGTGTCAAACAGGACGACCGGGTGACCGGCATCGACGACGGCCGGCACGATCCTCTTCCAATACGCGTCGGGGCAGGTCCACCCGTTCATGAACACCACGGGCGTGCGTTCGCCCTCC
>JBEEGB010000449.1:0-7542 GCA_041166585.1 Acidimicrobiaceae bacterium | reverse complement strand
CGCTGCTTCGCGGAGGACCTCCTCGCTCACATCGAAGGGGACGAACGAGCGCAGCGCCCCCGTCCTCGCCATCGCGTCCAGCAGCAGCCTGGTCTTCTCCGACGTGCCGGAGCCGAGCTCGACCATCGTGTCCGCGCCGGTCGCCGCGACGATCTCGTCGGCGTGGGCCTCGAGGATGGATCGCTCGGCGCGGGTGAGGTAGTACTCGGGGAGCCTTGTGATCTCGTCGAACAGGCGGCTGCCCCTGTCGTCGTAGAACCACACGGGCGGCAGCGACTTCGGGGTGGATGTGAGCCCAGCGCGGGCATCGTCTTGGAGGGCGGTGCGCCTGTCGTCGGGCGCGAGGTGGACATCGACGGTGAGCAACGAGGTCAAGGGATCTCCTAGATGTCTCGGGCGAGGCGCAAGCCGGTGAACGGCCAGCGCGCGCCGGGAGGGAAGAAGTTGCGGTAGGTCGGCCGGGTGTGGCCGCTGGGCGTCGCGATGGACCCGCCCCGCAGGACGTGCTGGTTCACCATGAACTTGCCGTTGTACTCACCGACGGCGCCGGCGGCCGGGTGGAAGCCCGGGTAGGGGAGGTAGGCCGATGCGGTCCACTCCCACACGTCTCCGAACACCTCAGGGCGGTGGATCGCTCGGATCGTCTCCCATTCGGCCTCGGTCGGCAGGCGCTGGCCGGCCCACCGAGCGTACGCGTCGGCCTCGTAGTAGCTGATGTGGCACACCGGCTCCGTCGCGTCGACGGCGCGCACGCCGCCCAGCGTGAAGACCTGCCAGCGGTCGCCGTCGCGAAGCCAGTAGCTGGGCGCCTCCCAGTGCTCGGACCGCACGGCAGCCCAACCGTCCGAGAGCCAGAGATCAGGCCGGGTGTAGCCGCCGTCGTCGATGAACGCGAGCCAGTCCCCGCACGACACCGGCCGTTCGCTCACCGCGAACGGTTGCAGGTGCACGGTGTGCCGAGGGGTCTCGTTGTCGAACGCGAAGCCGTCGCCGGCGTGGCCGATCTCGACCGTGCCGCCTCGGTGGGTGATCCAGCGAGCTGCGTCGCCATCGCCGCGGAACGATGCCGGTGAGTCGACGTACGCGGGAAGCAATGGGTTCGACCAGAGCACGTGCTTGATGTCCATGAGCAGGAGCTCTTGGTGCTGCTGCTCGTGGTGGAGCCCGAGCTCGACGAGTCCTTCGATTGGCGGCGGGAGTGGGCGCCCGAGCAGCTCGAGCATGGCCTCGTCGACATGTCGCCGGTAGGCGGCGATCTCGGCGATGCCGGGTCTCGACAACAGACCACGTTCAGACCGCGGGTGCCGGTCGCCGACGGCCTCGTAGTAGGAGTTGAACAAGTAGCGGTACTGCGGATGGAACGGCTCGTAGCCCGCGAGGTTCGGCTGCAGCAGGAACGTCTCGAAGAACCAGGTGGTGTGCGCCCGATGCCACTTCGTCGGGCTCACATCCGGCATCGACTGGACGGTCTGGTCCTCAGCCGACAGCGGCGCGGCCAGCTGCTCGGTGTAGGCGCGAACGTCGATGAAGCGCGCGACGATGTTCCCCTGATTGGGCGCGGGGGTGCGGAGCTCCGGCGCGAGCGCCGGTTGGTTCGGTGCCACGCGGGCTTAGCTGAGGCCGATGCGCGCCGCGACCCAGTCGTGGTTGCGCACTGGCGCAAGCCACACCTGGACGCTGCTCGCCCGGCGAGGGGTACGTGCGGGCCTGCCCGGCTGTCGGGACTGTCTCATCGCCACCTCCGTGGAGCGGACGCCGATGTCGTTCCGGCGTACCCCCGAACGCTACGCCTCGCACCCGTGATTGGCGCGCACCTCGGGGCTAGGGTCGTCGCCATGCCCAGGATCCGTCTCACCGTGGCCTACAACCAGCCTCCCGATCCCGAGGTGTTCTACGACCACTACGAGAAGGTCCACGTCGGGCTGGCCAAGAACATCCCCGGGCTGGAGAGCTTCGAGTGGTCGAAGGTCGTCGCCACCGCGACGGGTGAGGCACCCCGCTACGCGCTCCTGGCCGAGCTCACGTTCCCGTCCATGGACGACTTCGGCGCCGGTCTCGGGAGCGAGGCGGGTCAGGCCGCGGCCAACGACGTCGGCGCCTTCGCGGCGAACGGTGCCGACATGTTCATCAGCGAGCTCGCGGACTGATCGGACGTCCAGCGACCTAGGCGACAGCGGCTTGGAGCGGCTGGCCGGCCTGGAAGGCGGCCAGGTCGAGGGCCACCATGCCCAGCGCACGCTGGCGGGCGACGGCGGGTGCGTCTCGGTCGGCGAGGACGTCGGCGGCGACGAGCGCGACGCCTGAGGCCCTGGCGCTGCGGGCGACCGCGGCGAGCTCGGTGTCATGAGCCTTCGGGCCGTCTTCGGCGACGACCCATGCCAGCTGCTCGATGTCGATGATCTCAACGGTTGCACCCATGGAAGGAACGTACGATGATCGGTCCATTAGGTCCAACGATCATCTACGATGGATTCAATCATGACTGCTAATGGACTTCCGGAGCTCGATCTACGGGTGCTCGTCGCCCTTCGCGCCGTGGCTGAGCTGCGGTCCTTCGGCCGGGCCGCCGAGCAGCTGGGCTACACCCAGTCGGCGATCAGCCAGCAGATCGCGGCGCTCGAGCGCATCGTGGGTGAGCCGGTGTTCGACCGGCCCGGTGGGCCCAAGCCGGTGGTGCTGACCCGTGCCGGTGAGCTGCTCCTCGTGCACGCGAACGCGATCCTGGACCGCGTGCGTGCCGCCGAGGCCGACCTCGCCAGCTACCGGGCGGGACGGCTCGGCCGCCTCGCGATCGGCACGTTCCAGAGCGTGTCGGTGCGGATCCTCCCCGAGGTGCTGCGCCGGCTCCGGGCCGAGCGCCCGGACCTCGAGATCACGCTGCTCGAGTCCGACGACCAGGACGACCTCGTCAACGCGGTCTCCTCAGGCGAGCTGGACCTCTCGTTCGTGATCGGCCCGGCCACGGCGGACGACCACGAGGTGACCGCTTTCGCAGACGACCCGTTCGTGGTGATCAGCCCCGTCGACCAAGCGCTCGTGCCAGAAGGCGAGCTCGTGCCCGTCGAGCTCCTCGCCACCGTGCCGTTCATCGGCCAGACGCCGAATGCCTGCGCCCTCCTCATCGAGGGCGGCCTGTTCCACGCAGGCGTCGAGCCGAAGGTCGTGTTCCGCACCGGTGACAACAGCGCGGTGCAGGCGATGGTCCGCTCGGGCATGGGTCACTCGGTGATGCCGTTGCTGGCGCTCGACGTCGACGATCCGGGCGTCGTCATCCGTGGCATCGATCCGCCCATCCCGTACCGCACGATCGGCGTCGCCGTGCCGACGAGGCGCCATCGGGCGCCGGCCGTCGGTGCGTTCCTCGAGATCACCGAAGCGGTGTGCAGCGATCTGGTCCCGGCACTGGGCCACCTGGTCACCTAGCAGCTCACGTTTCGACCAGCGCCTTGAGGTCGAGCGCGTCCCCGATCGCGTGGCCCTCGTGGTCGTTGTTGAAGTACGCGTACACGTCGTGGCCTTCGGCGAGCCACGAGCGCACCGCGGCGGCGGGATGCGCGAGACGCTCACGTCCGTATCGGCCCCAATACTTCACGTCGAGTGCTTGAGGGCCGTGGAAGCGGATGTAGGTCCAGTCCGTGGTCAGCTCCCACGGGTGATCGGCCAGTAGGTCGTGGATGCACAGTGCCGCGCCGTGGCGACGGAGCACCTCGAAGGTCTCCTCGTGCACCCACGACGGATCCCGCACCTCGACCGCCCAACGCTGCGAGCGTGGAGCGACGGTGAGGAATTCGTCGAGCCGTTCGACGTTGCGCCGCCAGCGGGGCGGGAGCTGCACGAGGTTCGGGCCCCTGTGGTCGCCGAGCCGCTCGGTCCGCTCGAGGTGGTTCGGCAGCCACGACGCGGCGTCGCGCAGCTTCATTCGATGCGAGCCGAACTGTCCGACCTTGACGGAGTAGACGAACCCGGGCGGAGCCTGCGCAGCCCACGCGTCGACGGTCGACAGCGGCGGCAGGCGGTAGAAGGTGTTGTTGATCTCGACGGTGTCGAACGTCTTGGCGTAGTGCTCGAACCAGCGGCGTTGCGGGAGGTCGTCCGGGTAGAAGATGCCGCGCCAGTCCTTGTACACCCAGCCCGAGCAGCCCACGCGGAGGTCGCCGGTCGAGGACGCGCGCTCAGGCATCGCGATCGTGTACCCGTTGCTGACCGATCCTCGACTAGGAACTGCGCATGTCCACGATCGTCGTGACCGGCTCTTCCGGTGGGATCGGCAGCGCGACGGTCGCGCGGCTCCAAGCCGAAGGTCATCGGGTGATCGGCGTGGACGTTCGCGACGCGGATGTCACCGCCGACCTCTCGACGCCCGAGGGTCGTGAGCTGATGGTCGGCGAGGTGGGCCGGGCGTGCGGGGGAGTGTTGGACGGCCTCGTCGCCGGTGCCGGGGTGAGCGGCGCCCCGGGGGAGGTGGTGGTGTCGGTGAACTACTTCGGCGCGGTCGCGACGCTCGAGGGCCTGCGTCCGTACCTCGCCAAGGGCGCCGGTGCCTCGGCCGTCGCCATCAGCTCGAACTCCACGACCACGCAGGCGGGCTATCCGTCCGATCTCGTGCTGGCCTGTCTCGAAGGGGACGAGGCCAAGACCAGAGGGCTCGCCGCCGATGACACCGGCGGCATCAACGCCTACCCGTCCACCAAGCTGGCCCTGGCCAGGTGGGTGCGGAGGCATGCCATCGAGGACGCGTGGATCGGCGCCGGCATCCGGCTCAACGCGATCGCGCCCGGGTTCATCAGGACGCCGATGACGACGGGGATCGAGGACTTCGTGTTCGGGCTGGGCGACCTCTTCCCCATCCCGGTCCGCCGGCCGGGCGAAGCCGACGAGGTCGCGGCGCTGCTCGCGTACCTGCTCGGACCCGACGCCGGCTTCTTCTGTGGTTCGGTGCTGTTCATGGACGGAGGAACCGACGCCGCCCTCCGAGCCGACGACTGGCCCGCGCCGCGTTGATGCTCGCCCTCGCGACGCCGCGTACCAGGAGCGCGGCGAGGGAAGCGCAATCGACGAGCCGCACGTCGAGCCGAGGGCGCCGCGCGACGCGAGCGCAGCGAGCCTGGACGCAACCGAGCGAGACCCGAGTTCATGAGACCGCGGCGTAGAGCTGGGTGGCGAGCTGGGCGATGGCGCCGAACGCCTTGGCCTCGGCCGTTCCGGGGTGGTCCGCGTCGCAGCACGGGCTCGGCCATGGTCCGCTCAGCACGACGACGAGCAGCTCGCCGGTGGGCGTGGTGACGATGCCCGCGTCGTGGGCCCAGTGGAGGATGTCGCCCGTCTTGTGCGCGATCGGTGTGCCGGGGGCCAACCCGAGGGGCAGGCGGTCGTTCACCTCTTGGCTGCGCAGCAGCCCGTAGAGCTCGGCCGTGACGTCCTCACCGCCGGCGCCGAGCAGCGTCCCATCGCGCGCGCGGGCGAGGAAGAGAGCGACGTCCGCCGCGCTCGTGCGCTGCGGGCTCGCAAGCGAGGTGCTCACGAACCCGGCCTCGTGCAGCTCGGCGTCGATCGCCCCGTGGCCGACCGCGTTGAGCCCCGCCGCGCCGCAGCGGTTGTCGGACACGACGATCATCGCTTCGATGCACTCACCCACCGTGCGGCCTTCGCCGTCGTGCGCCGGCGCGTCACGGTCCAGGTCGTCGACGTCGATCCGGCGCAGGAGCTCGCGAGCGACGAACAGCTTGTAGAGGCTCGCGCTCGGCACCTGCCGGTCGGCGAGCCGCTCACCGCGTGCTCCGGTCGCGAGGTCGACTGCGACGACGCTGAAGGGCACGCTCTGGTCATCGGCGAACGCGTCGAGGACGGCTTGCAGGTCGGGCGGTGGAGATGTCGTCGTCGGCGTGGTGGTCGTGGAGGCCGGCGGGGCGGCGTCGGCCGGCTCCGACTCGGCCGACGACGAGCACCCGGTGCTCAGCGTCAGCAGCGCGGCGGCGACGCCGATCCATCGCCGGACCGTCATCGGGCGCTGGGGTGGAGCACCGGCGCATACCCGGCGGCGATGGTGGCCACGGTCGATTGCGGCGTCAACACCCGCACCCGACCGGTCGGGGTGCGCTCCGGTCCCGTGTAGCCGTCGTGATGCCACGTCCAGAGCCGGCTGTCACGCACCAGCGCGGCGTGCTCCTCGTGCTCGACGACGACACCGTCGGGGAGACCGCCCACCTCGGCTCCCCACGCGCTGGTGTGCTGGCGCTCGACGGAGAGCGCGTCGTCGATGGTCGCCACGGGAAGGTCGCCACGGACGAGGGCGAGGCCGTGCGCCGAGGCCCACGCGCGCGCGAACCGTTGGTAGTCCTCCCGCCGGCACTCCTTGCACGGGCGATGGCCGGCCGCAAGCGCGGTGGCCTCGTCGAGGAAGAACAGCTCCGTCCAGAGCCCGGGCTGCACCAGCGTGCGGCGCCGCCCCTTGAACGAGGTGACGCACACGATCCACCGCCGGCCCACGTGGTGGCGCACGATCCGGCCGGCGTCATCATGGAGGCAGCCGCGGTTGCCCATGAACAGGCACCCACGGAACGGGTGCTCCTCGAGCTCGCCGTACGGGGTGACCCGGTTGCGCTTCGCCACCCCTGAATCCTTGCCTCTCGGGTGGGCGCCGGCTGGTAGAAACCACGGATCGCAGCAACGGTCGCCGACGAGGTCCGTCCCCGCTGGCGGGGCCTGCTCCACCGGGGCGCGTCCATTGCGTTCGCGCCGCTGTTCATCTGGCTCGTCGTGCTCGCCGACGAGGGCGGCGACCGGATCGCCGTTGCCGTGTACGGGCTCTGTGTCACCGCCATGCTCGGCGTGAGCGCGGTGTACCACAGCGGCCGGCTCGGTCCCGTGGCGTCGCGCTGGTTCAAACGGCTCGACCACTCCACGATCCTGCTCGCCATCGCAGGCAGCTACACCGCGATCACGCAGCTCTCGCTCGAAGGCAGCACCCGCACGAGGTTGCTGGTGGTGGTCTGGGTGGCGGCGGTGATCGGCATCACCATCCGGATGGCGTGGCTGGATGCGCCGTACCCGCTCGTTGCCGTCGTGTACCTCGTGGTCGGTTGGATCGCACTGGTCGACCTGCCTTCGTACGTCGACGCGTTGAGCGGGCTCGAGCTGGCCTTCGTGGTCGGTGGCGGTCTCCTGTACACCGCCGGCGGTGTCGTCTACGCGCTGCACCGGCCGAACCCGTGGCCCGCGACCTTCGGGTACCACGAGGTGTTCCACGCGCTGGTCGTCGCCGGCGCCGCCGCCCACTACCTAGCGGTGCTGTCCCTCGTCACCTAGCCCACTGTGCAACGCCGAAGCCGTTGCCTACCCGCGCCGGTCCTTGAAGCGCGGGATGACCTCGGTGCCGATGAGCTCGATCGTCTGCATGACGGCCTCGTGGCTCACGCTGTAGGGGTTCACCAGGCACAGCAGCAGATCGACGCCCGCCTCCTCGTAGCGCTGGCACAGCTCGGCGCAGTCGTCCGGGGTGCCCAGCACGCACGCGCCGGTCTCGGCGAGGTACTCGAGGGTGAG
>JBEEGB010000448.1:0-4399 GCA_041166585.1 Acidimicrobiaceae bacterium | reverse complement strand
CAGACCGCGCTGATCTCGGTGTAGCCGGGTACGCGAATCCGCGTGCCAGCCATCGCCACCAAGGCGCCGCCGTCACGCACGCCGACGTAGTCTCCCAGCTCGACCGTGCGCGCTGCGAACGGCCCCGGGTTGGTCCGCCCGACGAGCGCCAGCATCTCGTCGGCATCGGCAAGCCCGAGCGACTCCAGCCCGGTGGCGGGACCAGCAGTCACGTCGGTGGCGACCATCTGCAGCGTCGAGATCCGGAACGCCTCGCTCCAGCCCTCAGCCGGAACCACGTCTCCGACGAGCACGGCCACACCGCCTGCACCGACGAGCTCGCCCAGCGCGGCCCACGACTCCGCCGGCCGCGCATCAGGAAGGCCGGCGAACGGCGCGAACGCCGGGTCGTACCGGAGAGCGAGCCCGTCGCCTTGGGCTACCGTCTTCTGGGGTCCGGTGAGCGCATGCCACACCGGGTTGTCGAGCGGGTGCACGCAGCGATCCTCGCATCCGGACCGAGGAGGGTGGCCACGATATGAGCGTGTTGCTGCAGGCCAGAGCGCGCTGATGGCCTCGCGAACGCTGCCGCACCTGTCGCACTGGGGTGCGTTCTCGGTCACCGTCGAAGACGACAGGATCGTCTCGGTCGAAGGGCACCGCGACGATCCCGCTCCGTCTGCGTTGCTCGGCAACTTCGTCGACGGCATCCGCAACGATGCCCGCGTCGCCCGACCGGCCGTGCGGCGCGGGTGGCTCGAAGACGGTCCTGGCCCCGATGCGCGGCGCGGCTCCGACGCGTTCGTGGAGGTCGACTGGGCCGAGGCGCTCGACCTCGTCGCGGGTGAGCTGACACGGGTGCGCGGCGAGCACGGCAACGAGTCGATCTTCGGCGGGTCCTACGGCTGGGCCAGCGCAGGTCGCTTCCACCATGCGCAGAGCCAGCTGCACCGCTTCCTGAACTGCCTCGGCGGCTACACGTTCTCGGTCAACAGCTATTCGCTCGGCGCGTCGGAGGTGATCCTCCCGCACGTCGTCGGCGGGTCGGGCGAGGTGCTGCGCCGCGCCACGACGTGGAAGGCGATCCTCGAGCACACCGAGCTGGTCGTCGCCTTCGGGGGCATGAACCTCAAGAACGCGTCGGTCAGCCCCGGTGGCGTCACGCTCCACACGCTCGCCCCCGCGCTCGCCGAGGCCGGGAGGCGGGGCCTCGCGTTCGAGCTGTTCAGCCCGCTGCGCGACGACCTCACGTCCGCGGTGAACGCCACGTGGCACCCGGTCATCCCCGGCACAGACACCGCGGTGATGCTCGCCCTCGCCCACGTGCTCGTGACGGAAGGGCTGCACGACACCGCGTTCCTCGAGCGCTACACCGTCGGTGCCGACCGCTTCATCGCGTACGTCCTCGGCGACAGCGACGGCACGCCCAAGAGCCCCGAGTGGGCGGAGGCGATCTGCGGCATCGAGGCCGAGACGCTGCGCGGGCTGGCCCGGCGCATGGCCGCGCAGCGCACCCTCGTCACCGTGAGCTGGGGGCTCCAGCGCACCGAGCACGGCGAGCAACCGGTGTGGATGGGCATCGCCCTCGCCGCGCTGCTCGGCCAGATCGGCCAGCCCGGTGCTGGGTTCGGCCACGGCTACGGCTCGATGGCCGACGTCGGCGCGCCAACGGTGCCGTACCCGTTGCCGCTCTTCGAGCAAGGACGCAACCTCGTCGACACCTACATCCCGGTGGCGCGCATCACGGAGCTGCTCGACAACCCGGGCGGCATGCTCGACTACGACGGCCGGCGCTTGCCCCTGCCCGACATCCGCCTCGTGTACTGGGGCGGCGGCAACCCGTTCCACCACCACCAGGACCTCAACCACCTCCGCCAGGCGTTCGCCAAACCCGACACCGTCATCGTCCACGAGCCGTTCTGGACGGGGACGGCCCGCCATGCCGACATCGTGCTCCCGACGACCACGAGCCTCGAGCGTGACGACGTGGGCGGTGGCCGCAACGACACCTACGTGATCGCGATGCCGCGCGCCATCGAGCCGGTCGGCGAGGCCCGCGACGACTACGAGGTGTTCGCGGAGCTGTCCAAGCGCCTCGACACCTGGAACGAGTTCACCGAAGGCCGCACCGCGCGGGACTGGGTCGAGCACATCTACGAGCGCTTCCGCGGTCGGGTGGCGGAACGCGACGTGACCGTCGCGCCGTTCGACGAGTTCTGGGCCGCGGGGGAGGCGCGCCTGCCGGTCGGCTCGGACGACCACACGCTGTTCGACCGCTTCATCGCCGACCCCGAGGGTCGCAAGCTGCCGACGCCGAGCGGCCGCATCGAGCTCTTCTCGGAGACGATCGACGGCTTCGGCTACGACGACTGCCCCGGTCACCCGGTGTGGCTCGAACCCAACGAGTGGCTGGGTGGGCCGCGGGCCGAGCACTTCCCGCTGCACCTCATCGCCAACCAGCCGACCTCACGGCTGCACGGTCAGCTCGACGCCGGTGCCAACAGCCAGGCGTCGAAGGTGTCCGGCCGCGAGCCCATCCGCATCCACCACCTCGACGCCGCGGCCCGCGGCATCGAGGACGGTGACGTCGTGCGCGTCTTCAACGACCGCGGCTCGTGCTTCGCCGGTGCGGTCGTGACGTCCGATGTCCGCCCGCTGGTGGTCAACCTGTCGACGGGTGCGTGGTACGACCCGGTCGACCCCACCCTCCCCGACTCGCCGTGCGCGCACGGGAACCCGAACGTGCTCACTGCCGACCGGGGCACGTCGCGCCTCGCGCAGGGCTGCACAGGACAGCACACGCTCGTGCAGGTCGAGCGCTTCGACGGTGAGCCGCCGCCCGTGCGTGCCCACCGCCCGCCGCGGATCGTCACGGATCCAAGACGCGGTCCTTGAGCCCAGGGAACACCTTCGCCACCTTGCTCAACAGGTAGTCGCCGTAGGTGCCCTCGAACGCATGCACATCGGCGTCGTCCCAGCGGTCGTGGTCGACCGGCGCTCCCGGGGTGGCGACGATCTCGGCGTCCCACGACGGGTCGAAGAAGAAGGGAAACGACAACCGGCTCGACGCGCTGGTGTTGCGGACCCGGTGCGGGGTCGATCGGTAGCGCCCGCCCGTCATGCGCTCGAGCATGTCGCCGAGGTTGCACACGAACGAGCCCGGGATGGGTGGTGCCGCGATCCAACCGCCACGGCCCCGGACCTCGAGCCCGCCGGTCTCGTCCTGGCGGAGGATCGTCAGCAACCCGTAGTCGGTGTGCTCACCGACCCCCCAGCCGGCATCGCCCGCCGGGGCGGGCGGGTAGTGGAAGATCCGGAACAGCACGGTCGGCTCGGCCGTGAGGTGCACTGCGAACCAGTCGGGCTCGAGACCCAGCCCGCGTGCCATCGCGGCAACCAGCAGCTGCCCGACGCGCGTCAGCTCGCCCATGTACTCGAGCACCGTCTCACGCAGGCCCGCCGGCCTCGCCGGGAACAGGTTGGCGCCGTGGAGGGGGATGCCGGCCTGCACCCGGGGGTGATCGGCCCCGAGCTCGGCGCCGAAGTAGATGCCCTCCTTGCGGTCGGGACGCCCCGACGTCAGCTCGCCGCCGACCGGGAACCAGCCCCGCCACGCGGCCCCGCCGCGCTCCATCCCGATGGCTGCCTTCTCGTCGTCGCCGAGGGCGAAGAACTCGTGCGAGAGGTCTTCGAGCCGACGCGGCAGCGCCTCGTCGACGCTGTGGCCGACGACGTAGAAGAACCCGGTGTCCCGGCACGCGTCGTCGATGTCTCGCGCCGCGCTGGCGGCATCGGAGAGGTCGACGATCGGAAGCTCGGCCAACGCTTCAGTCGTGGACGGCCACCGTCACCGAGACGCCGGCCACCTTGGCGAGGTCCTCCATCTCCGAGACGATGAGGTCGGCGAGCACACCGAGGTCGGGGACCAGCTCGCGGCAGCTCACCAACCCGAAGTCGAGGACGCCGAGGTAGCTCTGCACGGTGATGTTGAGCCCTTGCCCGTCGATGATCGTGGAGACCGGGTAGTAGTGCAGGAGCTTCGCGCCGGCGGCGTAGAGCGGGTGCCGCGGACCGGGCACGTTGGAGATCACGAGGTTGCCCGGCGGGGACACGCGGTTGCCGAGGCGGGACGCGAGGCGCATCGCCCGCGTGAACACCGCGGGCGGCGGGAACTGCGTGAAGTCGGTGAGGGTCTCGGCCGGGATGGCGTCAAACAGCTCCTTGCTGTTGGCCATCGAGTCGTGCACCTTGCGCACTCGCTCGAGCGGATCGGGCTCGTTGGTCGGAAGCGCGGCGGTGAGCATCGACACGCGGTTCGTCCACTTGTCGGTCTCGTCCCCGGTTCGGATCGACACGGGCACCATCGCAACGAGCGCCTCTTCAGGCAGCCCGTCGTGCTGATCGAGGTAGGAGCGCAAGG
>JBEEGB010000447.1:0-24270 GCA_041166585.1 Acidimicrobiaceae bacterium | reverse complement strand
ACAACAACAGTCGGCCGCGTGCTGATCGGACGCTGCCTGCGATAGTGGTCGCGCCGTGACTCGGGTCCTCGCGCTCACCAACTGGTACCCGCCCCACCACACCGGGGGCTACGAGCTGTCCTGCTTCGACGTGATGACGCGGCTCGTGGCGCGCGGGCACGAGGTGCGGGTGCTGTGCAGCGACGAGCGCAGAGCCGGAGCGTCGCCGGCCGACCCGGAGCACGAAGCGCGGGTCACCCGCGCGCTGCGCCTCTACCACCGTGACGGCGATCTCTGGCGGCCGCCGATCAAGGAACGTCTCGCCATCGAGCGGCACAACCAAGCGGCCCTCGAAGCCGTCCTGCAGGAGCACCGTCCCGAAGTTGTGTCCGTGTGGCACATGGCCGCCCTGTCGCTCGGGCTGCTCACCACGCTCATCGACCACGACATCCCGCTCGTGTTCGCGGTGTGCGATGACTGGCTCAGCTACGGCGAGGTGCTCGACACCTGGTCGGACCTGTTCCGCTCGGGACCGCTGCGACACGCCGCCGGCCGCTTGGTCAGCGCCGTCACCCGCGTGCCCACGCGAGTGCCCCAGCTCGGCGAGCACGGCGGGTGGCTGTTCGTGAGCGACCTCACGCAGCGCCGCTCGCACGAGCTGTCGCGCTTCACGTTCGGCCGCGAGACCGTCGTCTACAGCGGCATCGATCGCTCGGTGTTCGCGCCCGAGCCCGCGCCGTCACCATCGCCACGTCCGTGGTCGTGGCGGCTGCTCTTCGTCGGGCGGTGGGATCCGCGCAAGGGCGCACAGACCGCGATCCGGGCCCTCGTCCACCTGCCCGAAGCCACGCTCGCGTGCTACGGCCGGGGCCCAGCGTCGGAGCGGGACACGCTCGCCGCGCTGGCGCAGGCGGTGGGAGTGGAGGACCGCGTCACCATCCGCGAGGTCGACCGCCATGACCTGCCGCCGGTGTACGCCGCGGCCGACGTGTTCGTGTTCCCCAGCGAGTGGGACGAGCCGTTCGGGCTCGTGCCCATCGAGGCGATGGCGTGCGGCACGCCCGTCGTCGCCACCGCACGGGGCGGGTCCGCTGAGTTCCTGGAGGACGGCGTCACGTGCGTGCGCTTCGAGGAAGGCGACGCCGCGGACCTGGCCCGCGCCGTGACCAAGCTGCACGACGACCCCTCGCTCCGCCGGACGCTCGTCGACAACGGCTACGCGCTGGCGGAACAGCTCGACGTCGACAAGCTCGCCGACACGTTCGAGGCCTGGCACACGTACGCGGCGAACCGCTTCGAGGGCCCGCCGCCTCCGCAGCGCAAGCTCAGGGCGTAGTGGCGAGGTGGTCCTCGACGAGCAGGTCGAGGACACGGGCGAGGAACGACGCCATCTGGTCGCGGGTCACGACGTTGTTCGGGGCGTAGGAGCCATCGGCGCGGCCGGCGGCGAAGCCCGCCTCAGCGGCCTTGTTGGTGTTGGCCTCGTGAGTGCTGCCGTTGTCGTCAGGGAACCAGTCCCGCGTGCTCGACAGCGCCGGACCGACGAACTGGAACGCTCGCACGAGGAACGTCGCCATCTGTCCGCGGCTCACCGTGTCGTTGGGGCCGTAGCTGCCGTCTGTCCGCCCACTGACGATGCCCGCTTCGGCCAGCCGGTTGATGTTCGCTTCGTGCGGGCTCCCGTTGTCGTCGGCGAAGTGATCGCTCGTCGCCGCGGGCAGCGCCTTGGAGGTCGCATCGATCATGCGGGCGATGAACGATGCCATCTGCGCCCGGTTCACCTGACCGGAGGGGTTGTAGGTGCCGGGCCCCGTGCCGTTGGCGACCTGCCACCACACCATGCAGTCGATCGACGCGTGGTGGACGTTCGATGCCGGCACGTCGGAGAAGCCCGCGGGCGGCACCCGACCGTCGGGACACGAGTCGTTGATGGCGCGCGCCACGGCCCGCACGGGCGGCGCGCCACCGATGCGAAGCGCGCTGCCCTCGAGGTACACGGGTTGGATCTTCATGCGGCGCTGGCCCTGGCTGATGCACCACGGCTGGCCGGTGTCCGGGTCGGTTCCGTCGCAGCCAGGGTCCGACGGGTAGTCGGAGTACGGCGGGTTCCACCACTGGTACGCGAGCTGCAGCTGGCCGTTGCCGTCGATGAACGGTGTCGCCGCGCCGGGGCCGTTCTCGGACGCGTTCGAGGTCCGCAGTGGCGACGTCGACGTCATCTTGGTGCACGGTCCGGTCGGCGACGCGCAGTCGGCCCAACCGATGCCGTACGCGGTCGAGTGCCAGATGTTGCCCGAGTAGAAGAGCAGCACATGGCCCTGGTAGCGGACCATGGCCGGCGTCTCGATGACCGTGCCCTCCCAGGTGGTCGCGTCGGGATGGTTCGTCGAGAGGAGCTCGGTCTGGGTCGAGCCAGGAGCGAAGCTCATGCCGTCGGGCGACAGCTGCTGGCTCCACAGCTTGGTCGGCTCGCAGACCGGGCAGGGGAAGCCCTCGCTCTTCCAGATCAGGTAGGGCGTCCCGTTGTCGTCGACGAACGGCTGCGGGTCGATCGAGCCGACCGGGTCGGAGTCGCAGTGGAACGGAGCCGCGGACGAGTCGGTGTAGGGGCCGAGCGGGCCGCCCGAGGTGGCCAAGCCGAGGCAGAACCGGTCCGGGCTCGTCGAGATGCGCATCGAGTAGAAGACCAGCCACGTGTTGCCGACCTTGGCCGCGCCCGGCGCCCAGACCTCTTTCGTGAGGCGGCCTCCGACGGGACGGTCCTGGCCCCATGACGCGGGACAGGGGAAGGCGTCGTTGAAGAACGGGTCGACGGCGCCGCCGACGCACGCCGGCTGCGGATAGGAGGGCCGCGCCGTCCACGTCGCCAGGTCGGTCGACGTCATGACCGGCAGGTACGAGCCGCCGGTGCTCGTGCCGAACGCGTAGAACGTGCTGCCGTCACGCACGACCGACGGGTCGGGGAAGTTGTCCGAGTAGGACGTGCTCGGCTTGAACCAACGTGCGCCCGGATAGGCCGCCACCGGTTCCGTCGCCACGAACGTCAGCAACCCAACGAGCGCGGCCAGCACCACCAGCAGCGCGGGAGTGCGACCTCGAGATCTCCTGCCCGCCTGCATCGTCCGATGGTAGGTCGCCTACGCGCGGTGGCGGCGTCACCGAGTTCACCAACCTGAAACGAAGCCGACACGGGCTGGATTCACGACGGTCGTAGCCAGAAGAGGTGTGGGATGGCTACACGAGTCCAGGGTGCTGGGACGAGATGCTCGTCGGCGGCCTGGCGCGGGACGCATGTGGGGGCGTGGTCGACTACCTGACGTCGCTCGGCGACAAGATCCTGGAGCGCCAGCAAGCGGCTGAGGTCGCCATCAAGGCGATGGGCATCACGTTCACCGTCTACACCGAGGCCGGCAACATCGATCGAGCCTGGCCCTTCGACGTGATCCCGCGGGTGATCTCGACGCAGGAGTGGCAGAAGATCAGCGACGGCCTCACCCAGCGGCTCACTGCGCTGAACCTGTTCATCGACGACCTCTACGGCGCGGCCAAGGTCGTGAAGGACGGTGTGTTCCCGGCTGAGGTGCTGGCGAAGTCGGTGAACTACCGCGAGCAGTGCGTCGGCGTCCGCCCCGCGAACGGCGTCTGGGCCCACGTGTGCGGCAGCGATCTCGTGCGCGATGCCGACGGCACCGTGTACGTGCTCGAGGACAACCTGCGGGTGCCCTCGGGCGTGTCGTACATGCTCGAGAACCGGCAGGTGACGAAGCGGGTGTTCGCCGACCTGTTCCGTGATCTCGACATCCACCCCGTCGACGCCTATCCGAACCGGTTGGCCGCGCTGCTCGCCGCGCTCTCTCCCCGCCCGGGGGTCACACCCGTGGTCGCGGTCCTCACCCCCGGCGTCTTCAACTCGGCCTACTTCGAGCACGCCTACCTCGCGCAGCAGATGGGCGCGGAGCTGGTCGAGGGCAGCGACCTCGTGGTGGAGGACGACGAGTGCGTCTACCTCCGCACCGTCGGCGGGCTCGTGCAGGTGGACGTGATCTACCGGCGAGTCGACGACCTGTTCCTCGACCCCGAGGTGTTCCGTGCCGACTCCGCGCTCGGTGTCCCCGGCCTCATGCGCGCGTGGCGGGCGGGCAACGTCGCGCTGGCCAACGCCCCGGGCGCGGGGGTGGCGGACGACAAGGTCGTGTACGCGTTCGTGCCCGAGCTCATCCGCTACTACCTCGGCGAAGACCCGTTGCTCCCGAACGTCCCGACGTTCCTCTGCCACGACGACCGGCAGCGCAGCCACGTGCTCGCCAACCTCGACGAGCTCGTCGTGAAGCCCGCCAACGAATCAGGCGGCTACGGCGTGTTCGTCGGATCGATGGCGTCGAAGGCCGAGAAGGCCGAGGTGCGCTGCCGCGTCGAGGCCGATCCTCGCAACTACATCGCGCAGCCGATCGTCATGCTCTCGACCGCGCCGACGTTGTGCGACGGGCGCATCTCACCCCGCCACCTCGACCTGCGCCCGTTCATCCTCTCGGGCGACCGTCCGTACGTCACCCAAGGCGGGCTCACGCGCGTGGCCCTGCAGGAAGGCTCACTCGTGGTCAACAGCTCGCAAGGGGGCGGCAGCAAGGACACGTGGGTCATCGACCCGACCGTCGTGTCGTCTCGTCGCCAATCGCAATCGCAGTCCCAGTCATGAGCGAGGAGGGAAGCATGTTGCTGTCACGCGTAGCCGAGTCGGTGTACTGGGCGGGCCGCTACCTCGAGCGGGCGGAGGCGACGGCGCGGCTGATCCAGGTGCACACGGAGCTGTTCCTGGACCTGCCGAAGTCGGCCGGCATCGGCTGGACGCCCCTGCTCGCCGTCACCGGCAGCGGCGAGTCCTTCCGCGACCGCCATCCCGACGCCAGCGAGGAACGCGTGATCCGCTTCCTCGCGGGTGACGCCGACAACCCCGGCTCGATCGCCACCTCGGTGGCAGGAGCCCACGCCAACCTCAGGGTGACGAGGGCGATCCTGCCCCGTGAGTCGTGGGAGGTGCTGAACCAGCTGCACCACTGGGCCGCCGACACTCGGGCCGACGCCGTCGATCGGCGGACCCGCCTGGCATGGACGCGCCAGCTCATCCGCCAGTGCCAGCTGCTGTCCGGCTTGCTCGAAGGCAACATGAGCCATGACGACACGTATGCGTTCCTGTTGATCGGGCGCTACCTCGAGCGCGCCGACATGACGACGCGCGTGCTCGACGTGGAGTCGGGCATCCTCGTCGGCCAGCGCGACGGCGCCGCCCCGTACGCCGACGTGACCTGGACGAGCGTGCTGCGCTCGCTCAGCGCGCACCAGATGTTCCGGCGCACCGCGGGCGTGATGGTCTCGGGGCCGTCCGCGCTGCGGTTCCTCCTCCGCGACCCGCAGTTCCCACGCTCGGTGGAGCGCTGCCTGATCGAGGTGTCCCAGGCGTTGCTCGAGCTCTCTCGCTACGACGATCCCATGGCCGGGTGCGCCGAGGTGCAGGAGCTGCTCGAGCAGACACCCATCGACTCGATGACCGCCGAAGGCTTGCACGACTACGTCGACCTCTTGCAGAGCGGGCTGGCCGGGTTGCACGGCCTGCTCGCGGCCACGTACTTCCAACGCGAGCCCTCGACTGACCCGGTGTTGCTCGCAGGATGACCCGCGTCGCACTCGAGCACCGCACCACCTACCGGTTCGACCGGCCGGTGCACCTGTCCGCGCACGTGGTGCGCCTGCGTCCCGCGCCCCAGTGCCGGACGCCGGTCTACGACTACTCCCTCGTGGTCGAGCCGGAGCACCACCACCTCGCCTGGCAACAAGATCCGTTCGGGAACCACCTCGCGCGGCTGGTCTTCCCCGATCGCACCGACCAGCTGCTGATCGACGTCAGCCTCGTCGCGGACCTCGTACCGCTCAACCCTTTCGACTTCTTCGTGGAGGACTGGGCGCTGTGCTTCCCGTTCACCTACGACGCAGGGCTGGAGCGCGACCTGTCGCCGTACCTGCACTGCGACCCGGCGGGCCCGCTGCTGCGCGAGTGGCTGGCGGCGCTGCCGCTGACCCCGAAGGAGCGCGGAGGGCAGTCGACCGTCGAGGTCCTCAGCATGCTGACTCGACGCGTGTTCGAGTCGGTCAGCTACACGGCTCGGCTCGAGGCCGGCGTCCACACACCGGACGAGACGTTGGAGAAGGCGATCGGATCATGTCGCGACACCGCGCTGCTCCTCGTGCAGGCGATGCGCCAGCTGGGTCTCGCGGCGCGCTTCGTGTCGGGCTACCTGGTGCAGCTCGCCGACGACGGAGACTTCTCCGATCTGCACGCGTGGGCGGAGGTGTTCATCCCGGGTGCGGGATGGATCGGGCTCGACCCCACCTCCGGCCTCTTCGCGGGAGAGGGACACATCCCGCTCGCCTGCACTCCCGACCCAGCCGGTGCCGCGCCGATCACGGGCACGACCGAGCCGTGTGACGCCACGCTGGAGTTCGTCAACGTGCTCGAGCGGCTCTGACGATGCGCGCGTTCACGTGTCCGCGGTGCGGGCAGGTCGTGTTCTTCGAGAACAGCGCGTGCCTGCGCTGCGGCGCGTCGCTTGCCTACAGCCCGGACCGGCGCGAGATCGTGCTGAGCAACAGCGGGCGCCTGTGCGCGGGCGCCGTCACCATCGGCTGCACCTGGCTCGTCGGAGGCGGCAACGGCGGCGTGTGGTGCCGGTCGTGCCAGCTCACCCGCACCGTCCCCAACGCCGGCGACGCGGAGGCCACCGCCGAGCTCGCGGCGGTCGAGGCCGCGAAGCGCAGGCTCGTGTTCCAGCTCGACGAGCTGGGCCTCCCGATCGGACCTGACCTCCGGTTCGACTTGCTCTCGAGCCGCTTCGGTCCGGTGACGACGGGCCACCACGACGGCATCATCACCATCGACCTCGCGGAGTCGGACGACGCGCACCGCGAGGCGTTGCGCCACCAGCTGGGCGAGCCGTACCGGACCGTGGTCGGGCACTTGCGCCACGAGATCGGTCACTACTACTGGCCCGTGGTGGTGGACAGCGCGCCCGAGCTCGAGCGCTACCGGGAGCTGTTCGGGGACGAGCGGGCCGACTACGCCGCCGCTCTCGATGCGCACTACGAGTCGGGACCGCCGGACGACTGGGCCACGAGGTACGTCAGCGCGTACGCCACCATGCACCCGTGGGAGGACTGGGCCGAGACCTTCGCCCACCACCTGCACATCCTCGACACCTTGGAGACGGCCGAGGCGTTCGGGATCCGCGCCCCCCTCGACATCGCAGCCGGCAGCCTCGAGACCGCAAGCTTCGAGGCCATCGTGGCCGAGTGGCTCCCGCTCAGCTATGCGCTCAACGAGGTGAACCGCAGCATGGGCCGCGACGACCTCTATCCCTTCCTGCTACCGCCGGCGGTGATCGCCAAGCTCACGTTCGTGCACGAGCTGATGGCGCGCTTGGACCACGGGAAACCCCCTGATCGGGCCATGGTCTGACACGACCGAACGCCAGTTGGGGTGCGTCCTACGCGGGGCGGAGCTTGGTGAGCTCGAGGACGTTGTCGTGCAGGATCAGGCGCTGCTCGGCGGTCGTGAGGTCCTTCACCTCGTTGACGTAGTCGAGCGGCGTGGGGATGCACTCGATGTGCGGCCAGTCCGATCCGAACAGCACCCGCTCCGCGCCCACGTGCTCGACCACCGCGTGCACGTCGTCCTCCCAGAACGGGTTGATCCACACGTGACGGCGGAACACCTCGACCGGGTCTTCGCCGAAGTAGCCCTGCGCCTTCTTGTCGACCGAGCGCAACCGGCGGAACAGCTCGGGCAGGAATTCCGCGCCGTTCTCGACCGATGCGATGCGCAGGTTCGGGTACTTCTTGAGGTGGTTCTCGAGCACGAGCGAGAGCAGCCAGTCGTGCACGGCCCGCTCGATGGCGAAGTTCTTCAACGTCGGCTTCCACCCACCGCTGAACGTCGCAGCGAACCCGTCGACCGCGTACCCCTGCGACGACTGCCCGCTGTCACCGGCGTGGACCACCACCGTGATGCCGGCCTCGTTCACCCTGGCCCAGAACGGGTCGAACATCGGATCGAACGGCGACCGCTGACCAACAGCCGTCGTCGGCGCCGCGGTGCGCATCACGATCATCCGTGCGCCGGCGTCCAGTGCCCACTCGAGCTCTTCGACCGCCCACCGCGGGTCGGCGAGCGTGATGTAGGGCGCGGCGTAGATGCGGTCGTCGGTGACCAAGCCCCAGTCCTCTTGCAGCCAGCGGTTGAACGCGCGGAACGTCAAGCACACCGCTTCGGGGTCGTCCTTGAGCGGCTCCTCGTAGATCATCCCGAGGGTGGGGAACAGCCAGCAGCCCTCGAGGCCGAGCTCGTCGAGCGTGGTGAGCCGCGCCGTGGGGTCGCGGTACTCGGGGCGAATCGGCTCGTGGTCGGCGAGCATCTCGAGCGGGCTCTTGTCGCCGACGATGCCCTTGAAGTAGTCGTGCAGGGCCCCGGGCTTCGCGATGGGGTTGAACGTGGGGTTGGTGACGGCGTGGTTCACGCGCCCGCCGAGCACCTGGTAGCTGCGGCCGTTGATCTCGCACCACTGCACGCACCGAGAGCCCAGCTTGGGATCGAGGTGGCGGGTGAAGGCGTCGAGCGCCTCGTAGTAGTGGTTGTCGGCGTCGAAGACGGCCTGCTCGTCCATGCCCAACGCTAACCCTTCTTGGGCGCAGCAGCCTTCTTCGCGGCGGCCCGCTTGCGCGGTGCACGCGCCGCCGGCGCGGGCTCAGCCGAGGGGACGGTGACGAGCGAGTCGGAGCCACCGAACTCGTTGTCGACGTAGGCGTCAGCGGCCCAGTCGTTCTCCCATCGCTCGCCGCCGAGGTAGTAGCGGAACCGGTAGCTGTGGCCCGGCTCGAGCTCGACCACGACCGACAGCGAGCCGTCTGCTTGGGCGACCATCGGCGTGTCGTTGCGGGACCAGTCGTTGAACTCACCGCACAACCACGCCTGACCGGCGCCGACGTCGGCCGGGAGACGGAACTCGACTCGGCACGTTCCGGACTCGGGATCAAGGGTCTTGGTAGGCATGCGCATGTCCTTCCCCGTCGAGGGCACCGGTCTATCCCACTACCCGCCGCGCTACCCGGTCACACGGTGCCAGAGATCCTCGGCCACGTTCTCCCAGAGATCGGGGCTGGTGAGGCGCTGTCCCAGGTCGACGAAGCGATCGGCGGTCTCGACCACCGGCTGAGCCGGTTCGACCGCTGAGCTGGCCGCATCGACGAGACGTTGGACGTCGTCGACAGGCCGGCGGACGGTCCACCCCCAGAGGTCATCGACCGCTGCCGCGGCCGACTCTGCGGTCGACGGCTCCTGCACCAGGAGGAGATCGCGACGTCCGGCGACGACGGCGGCGATGTTGCGCAGCGACGTCGTGCCGGCGTCGAAGTACGACGAGTGCCCCGATGGTGAGCTCGACCCCGTGCCCGTGGCGAGCCGCACTGCGCCGAACCGCGGGTCGGATGGATCGCGTCCGAAGTGCTCACTCCAGCTCACGATGTCGAACGGTGCGCGCAGGGCGTAGAGGTTCGCGCCGTCGAGGTGCAGCTGAGACGCGCGGCCGACGCCCATGCCCGGGCTGCCGAGCACGACGACGTTGTCGACGCGCAGGCCGTCGCATCGCAGCGCGTCGCCGGCCACCAGCGAGCCGTAGCTGTGGGCGACGACGGTGGTCGTGACGCTGTCGGCCAGGTGCAGGCTGCGAACGAAGTCGGCCAGCGCCCGCGCCGCGGCGCCCGCCTCGCCGTCGAACAGCGAACCGATCAGATCCGGAGTGTCGTAGCCGAGCCACGCGATCACCGCGACGTGGTCGCCGTGCATGCTGCGGGCCTCGTCGTAGAGGTGCTTCGCGTTCTGGCGGAGGCCGCGGGCTTCGTTGCTGAGCGTCGACTCGATGCCGGGCACGACGATGGCGACGTTGGTGGCGGTGCCGAGGTCGCCGAAGACTTCGATGATCCTCCCGTCGCCACGCGGGTCGAGGAAGAGGACGGTCGGCGCGTCGTCCGCGGCCGCGAAGGCTGCGCCGACGCGGCCCACGAAGCGATCGAGCGCGCTGGCCTGCCGCGCGTGGCGGCGCAGGTCGTCGCCCGCCTCGCCCAGCCCGGCGGCGACGGCGAGCAGGGCAGCCTCACGGGCGGCGGCGGTGTGGGCCAGCGCGAGGAGCGCGGCAGGCACGGAAGCTCTTTCCATATCTTTCCTTCATTTTCGAGACTTTCGACTACTACTATCACGTCTCATGCGCCTGGTCTTCGTCAACGCCGGACACGAGTGGGATCTCGCGGTGCAGGTCCGCGACCCGTCGGCCACCGTGGGCCACCTGCTGGCGGCGCTCGCGCCTGAGCACGCGGGCGCGCTGCTCGTCGACGACCGGCGGCTCCTGCCCTCGACCGTCCCGCTCGCCGACGCGGGGCTGAGCGACGGCGTGACGGTGAGCCTCGCGGGCGACCCGACGAGCAACCGGGTCGCACTCGATCGCCGCGGAAGCGTCCACCTCGACGTCGTCGGCGGGCTCGACGCCGGTCGCCGGCACGCGTTGCCGCTCGGGCCCACTGAGATCGGCCGGTCACCCGACTGTGCGGTGTCGGTCAGCGCCACGACCGTGTCGCGCCGGCACGCCGAGGTGACGGTGTCACCGGCTGGCCTTGTCACGCTCACCGACCTCGGGTCGCGCAACGGCACCTGGGTCGGCGAGGACGCCGTCGTCGGGCGCGTCGCGCTCGGGTCGCACGCCGTCGTGCGCGTGGGTGCGCTGCAGCTCTCGGTCCGGCAGCATCGCGTGGACGACCGTCCCCTCGACGGCGGATCGGTGCGCGAGGTGAGCGCGGCCGGCACGACGCCCTTCAACCGTCCGCCCCGTCCTGCCCTCCCTCCCGAAGCCCAACCCGTCGAGGTGCCCGCTCCGCCCGCGCCGGTCGAGCGCCGCAGCGCGCTGAGCATCGCGTCCGTCCTGGCTCCGGTCGCGATGGCGGCCGTGATGGTGGTGGTGCTCCACAACCCGACGTTCGCCCTGTTCGCCCTCCTCGGGCCGGTGATGTTGATCGGCAGCTCGCTCGAGCAACGCCGCAGGGGGAAGCGCACCTCTCGACGCGCCACGGCGCGATACCGGTCTGAGCTGCGCGCCCTCGGCGTGACGCTCGCGGGTGCGGCCCGCGCCGAGCTCGAACGCCGTGCCGTCACGCTGCCCGACCTTGCCGAGGTCGCTCGGCGCGCCCAGCTTCCGAGCGTGCGCCTGTGGGAGCGGCGATCAGCGCACGCCGACTTCCTGTCGCTCAGGGTCGGGCTCGGCGCGGTGCGCTGGCTCCCTCCGCTCGTCGGAGCGTCCGTCGATGCGCCTCCCGCGGGCGGCCGCTCGGCCGGGCTCGACGGGGTGCTCGCCGCCCACGGCGAGCTCGCGGACGCGCCCGTCGGTGTCGACCTGGGCCAGGGCTCGGTCGTGGGTGTGGTGGGCGAGCGGGGTCCGGCACTCGCGCTGGTCCGCTCGCTCGTGTGCCAAGCCGCGGTGCACCACGGCCCCGCCGACCTGTCCATCGCCGTCCTCACCAACCGAGAGGCAGCCGCGGACTGGGACTGGTCCAAGTGGCTGCCGCACACCCGCGCACCCGGCGGGGCCGGTCGCCTGCTGGCCGGAGACGAGGAAGCGTCGGCCGCGCTCGTCCAATCGCTGCTCTCCGCGGGACCCGAGCGCGTCGGCCCCACGGTGCTCGCAGTGCTCGACGACGAGGCGCTCACCGAGGGCCGCCGCGCGCCGGCGCGCCTGGTGCTTCGGGGTGACGGCGGGCCCGTCGCCGGCGTCGTCCTCGCATCCACCATCGATCGCCTTCCCGCGATCTGCACGATCGTCGTCGAGCTCCGGGGCCCGGACGGCGAGGCGGTGGTGCACCGCCCGCAAGCCGGTGACCGCCTCGAGCGCGTGCTGGTGGCGGGCTGCGCCAACGACACGGCGCGCCGCTGCGCCCGCAGCCTCGCCCGCTTCGAGGATCCCGAGCTCGACCTCGTCGGTGCCGGCCTCCCGGATCGCGTCCGGTTGCTCGGGTTGCTCGGCCTCGACGGTGGCGACGACGTCCACGCGCTGTCGTCGCGCCTGGCTGCCCGCTGGGCAGAGGCCGGTGCCGACCCCGCCCTCCGGACACCGATCGGCGTCACCGAGGACGACGTGTACACCGTCGACCTCGGCGTCGACGGCCCGCACGGCCTCATCGCGGGCACGACCGGCGCGGGCAAGAGCGAGCTGCTCCGCACCCTCGTCGCCGGCCTTGCCGCGGGCGTGTCGCCCGAGCACCTCACGTTCGTGCTCATCGACTTCAAGGGAGGCAGCGCGTTCGACGCCTGCGCGCGACTCCCTCACACGGTCGGCATGGTGACCGACCTCGACGAGCACCTCGCGGAGCGTGCGTTGCGCTGCCTCGAGGCCGAGCTGCGCCACCGGGAGCAGATGTTGCGCGCCCACGGCGCCACCGACGTGGCCGAGCACCGGCGCAAGGGCGGCCCGGCGCTGCCTCGCCTCGTGGTCCTGATCGACGAGTTCGCCACGCTCAAGGCCGAGCTGCCCGGCTTCGTCGACGCACTGGTCGGCGTGGCACAGCGCGGTCGAAGCCTGGGCGTGCACCTCGTGCTCGCCACCCAGCGGCCGGCCGGGGCGGTGAGCGACAGCATCCGGGCCAACACGAACCTGCGCATCGCGCTCCGCGTGCAGGACGCCGGCGACTCGAACGACGTCATCGGGACGGGCGCGGCGGCGACCTTGCCGCGCGACCGCGCCGGCCGGGCCTTCGTGCGGCTCGGTCCGTCGGACCTGACGCTCGTGCAGGCCGCGCTCTGCACCGGACCGGTGCAGCTCGGCGTCCCCGCGCCGGTCGGGCTGAGCCCGTTCGCCTTCGGTCCCGACCCCTCGAGCGACGACGACGCCGCGTTCGCGTCGGCGGACGAGGAGACGAGCGAGCTCGAGCTGCTCGTGGAGGCGGCCCGGCTCGCGTTTGCAGCATCAGGGGCGCCGTCACCACGCCGGCCGTGGCCCGACCCGTTGCCGGCCGCGGTGGACCTCGACTCGCTCGACGGTGACGGCGCGCCCTTCGCGCTCGCCGACGACCCGGACCGGCAGCGCCAGGAGCGTCACGGCTGGCGGCTGTGCGACGGCAACCTCCTCCTCATCGGGATCGGTGGCAGTGGGACCACCACCGCCCTCGGCTCGATCGCGCTCGCGCTGGCACGGCGGTGGCCGCCCGATCGGCTGCACCTCTACGTCCTGTCACACGGGGCCGGCGAGCTGGCACCGCTCGCTCGGCTGCCGCACACGGGAGCGGTCGTCGACGCGAGCGAGCGCGAGCGTCAGGCGCGGCTCGTGCGCCACCTGCGCGCCGAGCTGGACCGGCGCCGATCGCTCGAGGCTGAGGCGCGGGCGCGACAGCCGAAGCTCGTGCTGTTGCTCGACGGCTATGCAGGGTTCGCGGCCGAGTTCGGTGACGCGGCGGGCATGGCCGTCGTCGACGACCTCGTGCGGGTGCTCGCCGACGGTCCCGACGTCGACATCCACGCCGCGATCGCGGCCGACCGCGTGGGCGCGGTGCCCATGGCCGTGGCCGCGCTGATCCGCCAGCGTCTCGTCTTCCGGTTGGCGGAGCCGCACGACGCTGCTGTCGCCGGCATCCCCGGCCACGTGACGGCCACGATGGTCCCGGGGCGGGCGGTTGACGTCGAGACGGGGAGGCTCGTGCAGATCGCCCGGCCGCGCGCCCCGTTGGCGGACGCGGTTGTTGCCATCACCGCGTCGTGGCCGCTCAACGCTGCGGATGGCGCGCCCGCGCCCATCGGGGTGCTGTCTCGACGCGTCGGCGTCGACGAAGTCGCGCCCGCGGTTCGCATCGACGCCCGGCCGTGGTTCCTGCCCATCGGCATCGGCGAGCGCGCGCTCGCACCAGCAGGGCTCGTGCTCTACGAGGGGGAGCACGCGCTCATCGCGGGCCCGGCGCGCTCAGGCCGGACGACCGCGCTGCGGGCGCTGGCGACCGTCGTCGCGCGCGCGATGCCGGACGCGCTCGTGGTGGCCGTGGCTGGTGTGCGCTCGTCGCTGCGAGCCGGGGAGGGCATCGACAGCGTGCACCATCCCGAAGCTCTCACCGACGCGCTCGACGCCGTCGTCACGCATGAGGGACCCGCGCTGCTCGTGATCGATGACGCCGAACAGGTCGAAGACCGCAACGGTGCCCTGACGGCGTTCCTCGAGCACCCGCCCGCGCACGCCCACGTCATCGCCGCCGCCCGCACCGAGGTCATCCGCACCGCCTACCAGCACTGGACCCGCACGCTCCGCCGCTCGAAGGTCGGGCTCCTGCTGTCGCCGAACGCCGACCTCGACGGCGAGCTGCTCGGGCAGGTGCTGCCGAGACGCGCACCGGTGGGGCTCGGCCCGGGCCGGGGCTGGTTGGTCAACGGGTCCGAGCTCGAGGTCGTGCAGCTCGTGAACTCGGGTCTTGACGATGCATGAAAATGCATGAAACAGTCTGAAGATCCCACCAACTGGAGGCAACCATGAGCATGCGAGTCCTGGCCGATCCCGTCGCCATCGAGCGGGTGACCCACCTGCGAGGGGTCATCGACAGCGGCTTCATCGACACCGTCCAGCAGCTGATCGGCGACGGCGACGTCCTCGCCGACGCCGCCGTGTGGGACGGACCGAGGGCCGCGGAGTTCCGCGGGATGTGGCCCGAGCTGCGTCAGGCGCTGCTCGACTCCCACACCCGCCTCAGCGAGCTGGCCTCGAACATCAACATGATCACCGACGCCATCATGGCCGCCGGTGGTGCCTGAGCCGGTGCCCCGGCCCGACGCGACCGCGTGTCGCACGGCCGCCCGTGTGCTCGAGGAGGTGACCGACGAGCGTCGTCGTCTCGTGCTCGCCGCGCAGGACGGTTGGCGCGGCCCGCACCGCGACGCCTTCGACGAAGACGACGCCATGCTCCATCGGCGCGCTGGATCGATCGGTGACCAGCTCCTCGTGCTCGCTGCCACCTTCGAGGCCGGCCTGTGATGCGGACCGAGCTCAGGGCAGGAGCGACCGTCGGGCCCTACGTGCTCGATGCGAAGCTCGGCTCGGGCTCGGCCGCCACCGTGTGGAGGGCCAGACGCGCGGGTGCCGGCTCGAAGGCGAGGCCCGTGGCCCTCAAGCTCTTCCACCAGCGCGGTGAACGGGTCCGCGCCGAGGCCGCGATGCTCGGCATGTTCGATCACCCCCACATCGTGCGTCTGCGCGACGTCCTCGTCACCCGCTCGGGCCCGGCGCTCGTGCTCGATCATGCCGATGGCGGTTCGCTGGCGCAGCTGCTGGCGCGACGCGGTCACCTCTCGCCGGGCGAGGTGGTCACCATCGGCACCGGCATCGGGCTCGCCCTTGTCACCGCGCACGCCCGCGGTGTCGTGCACGGCGACGTCCACCCCGGCAACGTGCTGCTCGCGGCCGATGGGCGCGCGTTGCTTGCTGACTTTGGCCTTGCCGATGCAGGGCTTGCCGGCCTTGGTCTGGCCGCGGACGCGGGTGGGGCGGCCGGCTACACCGCACCCGAGGTCGAACGAGGCGCGCGGCCGTCGGTGCGCAGCGACGTGTGGTCGCTCGCTGCCGTGTGCCGCGCCGCACTCGGCGCACGCGGCCCGACGACGCTCGTGGTGGTGCTGGCTGTCGCCCTCGCCGAGGATCCGGCTGATCGCTTCGCTTCAGCTGATGAGCTCGTGGCTGCTCTCCGCGATGCCGTCGAGCCGAGCCAGGTGCTCGTCGCGGCGACCGAGCCGAGCCGTGCCGTTCATGCCGAGGTTCCCTTGTTGACGCGCCGGTTCGGGCCGAGGCCGCCCGCGGCGCGGCGGCAGGAGGTCGCTCGTCGTCGCAGACGCCATCCACGTGAGTAGGTTCTCGTACATGGCCGATCAGGCGCGTTTCGAGGAGCAGGCGATGGAGTTCATGCCTTCGCTCTACGCCGCCGCTCTGCGGATGACCCGGAACCCTTCCGACGCCGAAGACCTCGTCCAAGAGACGTATCTCAAGGCCTATCGGGGGTTCCACGGCTTCGAGGAGGGCACCAACCTCAAGGCCTGGCTCTACCGGATCCTCACCAACACCTACATCAACACGTACCGAGCCAAGAAGCGCCGGCCGGACGAGTCGGACCTCGAAGATGTCGAGGATCTGTACCTCTACCGCCGGCTGGGTGGGCTCGAGGCGGCGACGAGGGGCCGCAGCGCCGAGGATCAGCTGCTCGACACCTACACCGACGACGAGGTGAAGGCCGCGCTCGAGTCGCTCCCCGAACAGTTCCGCATGGCCGTGCTGCTGGCCGATGTCGAGGGCTTCTCGTACAAGGAGATCGCCGAGATCCTGGACATCCCGATCGGCACGGTGATGAGCCGGCTGCATCGGGGAAGAAAGGGCCTGCAGAAGAAGTTGTACGAGTTTGCTGTCGACAGGGGGCTCGTGGCATGAGCTTTCGGGGCGGTTCCCTCACGGGTGAGAGCAGGCAGGAAGATGGCTGACGGCAACTGCGACGATGCGCTCCACGAGCTCTACGGCTTCCTCGACGGCGAGCTGACGAGCGAGCGAAAGGCCGCCATCTCGGCGCACCTCGACGACTGCCCGCCGTGCTTCGAGGCGTTCGACTTCGAGGCCGAGCTGCGGGTCGTCATCGCCCACAAGTGCCAGGAGACGGTGCCCGAATCCCTCAAGCTGCGCATCGCAGCCGCGATCCACCACGAGCAACAGCCCCGCTGACCAACCGTTTGTGCGGTGCTGACTCGGCGAATTCCCGACTCAGCACCGTCAGAACGTACGATCCGTGGCCATGACGCTCGGGGTGATCTGGCACGCGTGGATCGGGGTCGTGTTGTTCTTCGGCGGGGTTCTCACGGTCCTCGCCACGGTCGTCGGCTACCTGGTGAAGGTGCAGTCGCTGAAGTACCCCAAGCGGCAGAGGTAGCGCGCAGGGAGCAGATAGGGTCGAGCGGGTGGCTGATCCTGTCGATTGGGCGCTGGCGGAGCGGATCGCGGTACGGGTCTCCGGTCGGGAGCCGTTCGCGGAGTCGTACCACTACGCATCGCTCGCCCCTGACTTCGAAGAGCTGACGGCTGAAGCCGAAGAGCTCGTCGCCGCCGCGACCGGCTTGCGTTCGATGGCGGGACCGGCCCGGGCGCGCGTCACCGATCGCGCCGGATGGGTGCGGGCCAACATCTCCTCGTTCTCGCGGCTGCTGCGGCCGCTGACCGAAAAGCTCGGCGAGCGCATCGGCACGGGTCGGGCCGCGCCGCTGGCGCAGCGGGCCACCGGTGCAGAGCTCGGTGCGCTCCTCGGCTGGATGAGCACCCGCGTCCTCGGGCAGTACGACCTGCTCATCATCGAAGACGAGGACCCCGACGACCAGGATGTCGTCTACTACGTCGGGCCGAACATCCTCGCCCTCGAGAAGCGCTTCGCCTTCCCCCCTCGCGAGTTTCGCCTCTGGCTCGCGCTCCACGAGGTCACCCACCGGGCCCAGTTCACCGGCGTCCCGTGGCTGCGACCTCACTTCTTGTCGCTCGTCGAGAAGAGCCTCGGCTCCGTCGAACCCGACCCCAAGCGCTTCATCGAGGCGCTGCGCCGTGTCTTCGAGGCTCGACGGGACGGCACGAGCGCCCTGGCCGACGGAGGGCTCGTCGCCCTGCTGGCCACCCCCGAGCAGGGCGAGGTGCTGCAGCAGATCGGCGGGATGATGAGCCTGCTCGAAGGCCACGGAGACGTGACGATGGACCGAGCCGGCGCGGGACGGGTGCCGAGCGCCGAGCGCTTCAGCCGCGTGCTGCGCGAACGACGGCGCAACCTCAACCCAGGCGCGCGCATGCTGCAGCGTGTGCTCGGCCTCGAGGCGAAGATGAACCAGTACGAGCAGGGTGAGCGGTTCATCGCCGCGGTCGAGTCCGTTGGCGGGCCAGCGCTGCTGAACCGTGCCTTCGAGGCACCCGAGCAGCTTCCTTCCCTGGCCGAGATCCGTGAGCCTGGTCTCTGGATCGACCGGGTGAGCGAAAGCGCCATCACCGCGGTGGGCTAGTGGCGACGATCCTCGTCGTCGACGACGAACCCGACATCCGCCTGCTGATCAGGATCAACCTCGAGCGCGACGGCCACACGAGCGTCATGGCCGCGAACGGGGCGGAGGCACTGGCGGCCGTGCAGGAGTCTCGTCCCGACGTCGTCCTGCTCGACGTGATGATGCCCGACGTCGACGGCTGGACCGTCCTCGAGCGGCTGAAGTCCGATTCCGACCCCGAGATCAGCGGCATCCCCGTGCTGATGCTCACCGCGCTCGACGCTCCGATCGACCAGGTGAAGGGAGGCATCGAGGGCGCGGTCCGCTACCTCACCAAGCCCATCGACCTCGATGCGCTGCGCGCCGCGGTCGAAGACGCGCTGCAGGGTCCCGAACCGCCGAAGCGGCGGAAGGCACAGCAGCAGGCGCTCGAGATGCTGGCGAGGATCGAGAGCAACTCGCCGCCGGGCGCGCCCTCGACCGCACCCCGTCCCCGGCTCAGCGCGTTCGAGCACGAGCGTCAACCGGTGCGGGCGCCTGTCGCGTTGGAGCGGCTGGCGGAGGAGCGGGTCGCGATGCTCACCGACAAGCAGCGGCTCATGCTCGAGACCGTCGCCCGCGCCCCGACCGTCATCGAGGCCGCCGAGGAGCTGGCCATGAGCCGCTCGAACGTCTACGCCAGCTTGCGCCGGATCAGCCGCAAGCTCGGCACCGGCTCGGTCAGCGACCTGCTCGAGATCGTCCGTCGCGGGGGCCTGCCGAGCTGATCGCGGAGCTGCTGTCGCGGTGTCGGTTCCCGGCGGCGGGGACGGTGGTGAGCTGCGCGGTGTCGGGCGGCGCCGACTCGCTGGCGCTGCTGGTGCTGGCGACCGAGGCCGGGTGCACCGTCACGGCATGCCACGTCGACCATGGGTTGCGCGAGGGCTCGGCGCGGGAAGCGGACGTGGTGCGCGCCGCGGCGGAGCGCTTCGGTGCGTCCTTCTCGGCGCTCCGGGTGGAGGTCGCCCCAGGGCCGAACCTGGAGGCCAGGGCGCGCGCGGCCCGCTACCGCGCGCTGCCTGCGGGCGCACTCACCGGGCACACCGCTGACGACCAGGCGGAGACCGTGCTGTTGAACCTGCTGCGGGGCGCCGGCCTCGACGGCTTGGCCGGCATCCACGCGGACGGGCGCCGGCCGCTGCTCGGGCTGCGGAGAGCCGAGACGCACGCGCTGTGCGCCGAGCTCGGGCTGGAACCGGTCGCCGACCCGTCGAACGAGGACCCCGCGCACCGGCGCAACCGGGTGCGCCACGAGCTCGTCCCGTTGCTCGATGCCGTTGCCGAGCGCGACGTCGCGGCGTTGCTGGCACGCCAGGCGACGTTGCTGGCCGACGATGCAGCCGCGCTCGACGAGCTCGCCCTCGGACTCGATCCGGCCGACGCCGCTGCGCTCACCGCGGCGCCCGTCGCCGTCGCCCGACGCGCGGTGCGAGCCTGGCTGCGCGCCGGATCCGATGACGAGTGCCACCCACCGGACGCGGCGGCCGTCGAGCGGGTGCTGGCGGTGGCGCGCGGCGATGCGGTCGCCACCGAGGTCGGTGGGCGTCGCGTCGCGCGCTCGCATGGCCGTCTGCGCCTCGAGCCGGTACGGTCGCCCGAAGCATGAACACGGCAGATCCAAGGCTCGGCGCGGTCGTCGTCGGGGAAGACGAGCTCCAGGAACGCATCCGCGACCTCGGCAAGGACATCACTGCGGACTACGCAGGCCGCGCCCCTTTGCTGGTTGGCGTGCTGAAGGGCGCCTTCGTGTTCATGAGCGACCTCGCACGCGAGATCGACCTCCCCGTCGAGGTGGACTTCATGGCCGTCTCGTCCTACGGCAGCAGCACGAAGACCAGCGGCATCGTCCGCATCGTGAAGGACCTCGACCTCGATCTCACCGACCGCCACGTGCTGCTCGTCGAGGACATCGTCGACAGCGGGCTCACCTTGCGCTGGTTGCGCCGCAACCTCCTCACGCGTCACCCCGCGAGCCTCGAGGTCTGCGCCCTCCTCGTGAAGGACGGCCTCCAGAGCGAGGATCCCGACCTGCGCTACGTGGGCTTCCACATCCCGGCGGACTTCGTCGTCGGCTACGGCCTCGACGTCGACGAGCGCTATCGCAACCTCCCCGAGGTGCGGCTCTGGCTCGAGTGACCGGAGCCGGCGGCGTCCCGTTGCAGGTGGCGGCGCACGCGAACGAACAATTCGGTGACAATTCGCAACACGCCGCTCAAGGGTCAAGCCCGCCGCGCCGAAAGAGGTGGGTGAGCACTGGGCGACTGGCCATCCTGTTCGAGTCCGATCCGTTCAACCGGCGGTTCATCCGGGCCGCGATCAGCGGCTGCGGCTACTCGGAGATCGTCGAGGCGATCGACCTCGCCGCGTTCGTCCACGAGGCCACGCGGCAGCACCCCGATCTGTTGGTAATCGACCCCGCCGTCGAAGAGGGCGCAGGCATGCGGGCCTTGGCCGACGCGTCACGGTCGTGCCCCGGCGCCATCGCGGTCGCGCTCAGCTCGGACCGAGAGCTGCTGGCACGAGCCGAGCTGCTCGGAATGACCGCTGTCCGCAAGGTCAGCGTCATCAAGCTCGACCCGCTCCGCGAAGCGATCGCACCAGGCTCGTCTCTCGGTGTCGGCGCGGGCGACTTCGTCCCCAGCGACGAGGAGATCTCGACCTTGCGGGTGAAGCTCAACGAAGAGTTCGAGGTGCCTCCTCCCGCGAGGACGGAGCAAGCAGCGTTCAGCCCGGCTCTGTCGGTGGCGTGAGCGAAGCGAGGACCTCGGCGGCGATCTGCTCTGCCGGCGGGAGTCCCGGGATGTCCACCTGCAGCTGAGGGTTCTGACCCTCGGCGATCGTGCTCCACCGTTGCGCGGCGAGCTCGACGAACTCAGGGTGGGGGAACACCCAGTACCGACCTGACTCCACGGCGTCGGCGACCTGGTCGGCCACCGCGGCCGGTGTCACCCCCTCGTCGATCGCTCGACGGACATGGCGATCGATCACGTCGGTGCCGAGTGCCGGCGGCGGTGCCTCGCCGAGCGCGGCCGGCCAGTTCCGTTCGGCGTCCATGATCCTGGTGCGCACCCAGCCGGGGCAGAGCACGCTCACGCCGACCGGCAACCCCATCGACGTCATCATCGTGTAGAGGCTCTCCGTGAGCGCGACGACTGCGTGCTTGCTCGCGTCGTAGGCAGGAGCGAAGCCGGGAAGGAGCCCCGCGATCGACGCGGTGTTCACGATGTGGCCTTCGCCTTGGGCGATGAGCGTCGGCAAGAACGCGCGCACGCCGTGCACGACGCCCCAGAGGTTCACGCCGAGCACCCACTGCCACGACGACACCGGCCCGAACCACGGATCGGCCGTGGACGCGACGCCGGCGTTGTTGCACACCACGTGCGCCGCGCCGAAGCGCTCGAGGGTCGCGGCGGCAAGGGCCTGCACCGATGCCTCGTCGGTGACGTCGGTCTTCACCGTCAACGTCTCGACGCCCTTCGACCCCACCCGCTCAGCCGCCGCGGCCAAGCCGGGCTCGTCGACATCGGCCAGCACGATGTTCAGCCCGCTGCTCGCGAACCGCTCGGCGAGCGCCAGGCCGATCCCGCTGGCCGCGCCCGTGACCACCGCTACCTTTCCCGTCTCCAGCCTCAACCTGTCCCCCCTTCTCGGCTGGCGAACCTAGCCCGATAGCCTTTCCCGGATCGTGAAGAAGCGCCTCACCCGCCCCGTCGTCTTCGCACTCGCGCTGGCCCTGCTGCTGCTCGTCGTCGGCACCACGTGGCTGCGGGGCGGCTCCGGTCCCAAGAAGCTGACGCTCGACGACTACCAGAGCCAGATCGCCAGCGGGCAGGTGGCCGACGCCACCCTGAAGGACAAGGACCACCGCGTCACAGGCACGCTGAAGGACGGCACGAAGTACACGGTCAGCTACCCGGAGCAGTATGCAGACGAGCTCACGCGCGAGCTGACGAACTTCGGTGTGAGGCTCGAGGTCGACCAGCAGCAGGAGGCGCTGTGGCTCGGGCTCCTGTTCAACCTCCTGCCCCTGTTCCTGTTCGCGGGGCTCTTCCTCTTCGTGATGAGCTCGATGCAAGGCGGGAGCCGCATCCTGCAGTTCGGCAAGGCCAAGGCCAAGCAGAGCACCGACGCGGGGAAGGTCACGTTCGCTGACGTCGCGGGCGCCGACGAGGCGGTGGAGGAGCTCGAGGAGATCAAGGAGTTCCTCGAGAACCCCGCTCGGTTCCAGGCGATGGGCGCCAAGATCCCGAAGGGTGTGCTGCTGTTCGGGCCGCCGGGAACGGGCAAGACGCTGCTCGCCCGAGCCGTCGCCGGCGAGGCCGGCGTGCCGTTCTTTTCGATCTCGGGCTCCGACTTCGTCGAGATGTTCGTCGGCGTCGGTGCCAGCCGCGTCCGCGACCTGTTCGAGCAGGCGAAGGCCGCGGCGCCGGCCATCATCTTCATGGACGAGATCGACGCCGTGGGCCGTCACCGTGGCGCCGGGCTCGGCGGTGGCCACGACGAGCGCGAGCAGACGCTGAACCAGCTCCTCGTCGAGATGGACGGGTTCGACGCCCACACGGGGATCATCCTCATCGCTGCCACCAACCGGCCCGACATCCTCGACCCCGCGCTGCTGCGTCCCGGTCGCTTCGACCGTCAGATCGTGGTGGACAAGCCCGACCTCGCCGGGCGCCGCGCGATCCTCGACGTGCACGCGAAGGGCAAGCCGCTGGCTGACGGCATCAACCTCGACGTGCTCGCCAAGCGGACGCCGGGCTTCACCGGCGCCGACCTCGCCAACCTGATGAACGAAGCCGCGCTGCTCTCGGCCCGTCGGGGACTCGACAAGATCGGGATGATGCAGCTCGAAGAGGCCATCGACCGCGTGATGGCAGGACCCGAGCGCCGCAGCCGAGTCATGAGCGAGCACGAGAAGCGCGTCATCGCGTACCACGAGGCCGGTCACGCGCTGGTGGGCCATGTGCTGCCCGATGCCGACGACGTCCACAAGGTGTCGATCGTGGCGCGAGGGCGGGCCCTCGGGCTCACGTGGTACCTGCCCGAGGACCGGTACACGCACAACAAGGCGCAGCTGCACGCGCACATGGCCGCCGCGCTCGGCGGTCGCACCGCGGAGGAGCTCGTGTTCGGCGAGATCACCACGGGCGCGGCGAACGACATCGAGAAGTGCACCGAGATCGCGCTCGCGATGGTGACCCAGTACGGCATGAGCTCACGCCTCGGGCCTCGCAAGTTCGGTCAGGAGCAGGGTGAGGTGTTCCTCGGTCGCGAGGTCGGTCACCAGCTCGACTACTCCGACGACATCGCCGCGCAGATCGACTCCCAGGTGAACAAGCTCATCGAAGGCGCGCACGACGAGGCGCGCGAGATCCTGGTTGCCCATCGCAGCGCGCTCGACGCGCTGGCACTCGCGCTCATCGAGCGCGAGACCGTCGATGACGCGGAGCTCGCGCAGCTGTTCGCCGGCATCGAGTCGTGGTCGCGGCCCGGCGCCGACGATGATGGGCTCGTGCCCCCGACGCCCCTCGTGCCGCGGCTCGTCCCGGCCGTCGAGCCGGTGCCCGTGCCCGTTGATGCCGCCCCGGCCACGGTTCGTCCCGCTGAGCGACGCGAAGGGGTGCTCGGACGCCTGACGAGGTGGCGGCGCACGGTGCGCCCTGAGGCCTCGAGCTGATGTCCGCGCTCGAGGACGACGACGACGGCGTGGTCATCGCCGCAGTCGCGGGTACGTTGCCTCCGATCGACAAGCCGAAGATCGAGCGAGCGGTGCGCGACATCCTCGAGGCGATCGGCGAAGACCCCGAACGGGAGGGTCTCCAGGGGACCCCGGCGCGCGTCGCCAGGATGTACGAGGAGATCTTCAGCGGGCTCCGTGAGGATCCGAGCCAGTACCTCCAGGTGCTCTTCGAAGCCGACCACGACGAGATGGTGATGGTCCGCGACATCGCGATGTACAGCGCGTGCGAGCACCACATGCTGCCGTGGATCGGCAAGGCGCATGTCGCCTACATCCCGGGCGACGACGGCCGCGTGACCGGCCTGTCGAAGCTGGCTCGCCTGGTCGACGGCTACGCCAAGCGGCCTCAGGTGCAGGAGCGGCTCACCTCGCAGATCGCGGACGCGCTCGACTCGACGCTCCAACC
>JBEEGB010000446.1:0-7849 GCA_041166585.1 Acidimicrobiaceae bacterium | reverse complement strand
TCGCCGTCCCGACGAACGCGATGAGGAGGCTCCCCACCGGGTCGAGCCACCACCAGCCGAGCGTCGTGGCCGCGAGCGTGCCGGCCAACGTGAACGCCGCGAGCGCACCACCGATGGCCGAGAGCTGAGCGTCGGCCACGAGCGCTCGACTGGCGATTCGGCGCCCGACACGATGCTTGCCCGCGGCGAGCACGGGGAGCGCCACCACGGAGCCGCCGGCCACGAAGGATCCGATGGTGGACGAGCCGACCGTGGCGTGCTGCCAGAGGTGCAGCGCGCTCACGACGATGGTGACGGTCGCGATCGTGGTCATCGCCAGCGCGATCACGAGCAGCGCTCGTCGTTCGCGCTCCGCCGACGTGGCCTGATGCCGGAGGACGTGCCGGAACTGCGTGATGAGTACCACCGATCCCAGCAAGTCGACGGCGCCGACTGACCCGAAGACGACGAGCAGCAGGCTGCCGCTGGTCACACCGGCGGTGATGGCGAGGATGCTCGACCCGAGCGTCCAGGCCACGCTCGCGCCGGACCACCGCACAGCGCGGTGCAGCTCGTGGGCATCCGGGGCAGGCAGCATCGCGCTCCGTGCCGACCAGGCTTCCCGGCGCACCAACGCTTCGTGATCGACGTCGACCCTACCCCCCGTCGTCTCCCCTCTCGACCCGCGCCCACTGTGGGCGCTGAGCCGTGCCTCGACACGGTTGAGACTCCACAGTGGGCGCGGCGCGGAGTTCTTTGGACGATCGACCGTGAAAACCACGGCTCCGAGTCCACAGAGTGCGAGCGCCATCCGCCACGACCTGCGCCCACAGTGGACGCTCGGATCCGAGCTCGCACGGTTCAGCGTCCACTGTGGACACAGGTGCGCTGTCGTACGATCCGCGCATGGCCGACGAGACCAAGGACGACGGCGAGGGTGGCCTGCACCCGGCGATGGTCGGCGCGGTGGTGCTCGCCCTCGTGGTGATCGACTTCATCGTCCAGAACACCAGCCGGGTGCGCGTGCACTTCCTCTTCCTCTCGAAGGACGCACCCGTGTGGCTGCTGCTGCTCGTCACCAGCGCGGTCGCGATCGGCGCGGCCGAGATCGCCGGCTGGTCGCTCCGGCGTCGCCGCAACGGCTGACGTCTCTCGGCTGCGACCAGCGGCGAACTTCGGAGCGAACGTTGCGGAAAACGGCGCGTTCGCATCCAACATTGCCCCGAGGGTGCCCGCCATTACTCGGGAGTTTGGCGTCGCGCGGGGTCGGGCATGCCCAGACATGGACGGGAACCCGATGGAGACCGAAGAGGAACATCGAGCGGGGCAGCGCAGAGGGATCTCGCTCGGCCTCGTCGTCGGCGTGGTCATCACGGCAGCCATCGCTGCGCTCATCGGCCAGAACACGAAGACCGCCACCATCCGCTGGCTCGTCTTCGAGGGCGACATGCCCATCTGGCTGCTGCTGTTCGTGACCGCCGTCGCCGGTGCCGTGCTCTCCCACCTGCTCGGCTTCGCGTGGCGCCGGCGCCGAGCTCACGCTGACGACCGGTAGTCGCGATCCGAGGGAGCTACGAGCCGGTGCGTTGGCCGGCTTGCGTCGCCAGCATGTCGCCGATGGCGAGCGACGCGGTCGCCGCGGGCGATGGCGCGTTGAGCACGAACAGCGCGCGTCCCGCGCCCTGGATCACGAAGTCGTCCACGAGCGTGCCGTCTCGTCGAACAGCCTGGGCGCGCACGCCTGAAGGACGGTTCGACCAATCGACGTCCTCCGATCGAAGGCCCGGCACATAGCGGTTGAGCTCTGCCATCACCGGCCGGTGCCGGTAGGTCAGCCACAGCTCACGCATCGCCGTGCGAGCCTCGCGAGCCGCGAGCCGCCACGTGCCCGGGAACCGAAGCGCGGCGCCGGCGACCGCTCGGTCCGCCAACGACAACACCGCGTTGGGTCCGGCCCACACGCTGCCATCGATGCGGCGAGTGAGGTGCACGCCGAGGAACGGAAGCTGCGGGTTCGGGACCGGATAGATGCTCCCGTGCACGAGCGCTGCGCCTGACGGTCGCAGCGCGGTCCACGTGCCCTTGAACGGCACGATCCGAACGTCGGTGTCGATCCCCGCGGACCGCGCCAGCGCGGACGACCACAGGCCGGCACACACGACCGCCGCCTTCGCCTCGACGTCACCGGAGGTCGATGCGATGCGAACCGAACCTGACGTCTCGGAGATCGCCATGACGCGCGCGTTGGTGCGCACGTCGAGCGTCGATGCGAGCTTCTCGCACACCGCGCCGAAGTCGATCACCGCGGTGGTCGGCGAATGGAGCGCGCGCACACCGGTGACGTTCGGCTCGACGTCGCGCAGCTCATCGCGGTCGAGCATGCGCAACCCGGGTGTGCCGTTGGCCCGTGCCCGCGCCGCGAGCGCCTCGAGCCCTGCGATCTCCGAATCGTCGGTGGCCACCACGAGCTTTCCGTTGTGCTCGACCGGGATGTCGTTGCGGCGCGCGAACTCCTCCATCGCCTGCTTGCCCCGCTGGCACAGCTCCGCCTTCAACGACCCCGGTCGGTAGTAGAGCCCGGCGTGGAGGACGCCCGAGTTCCGTGACGACTGGTGCCGGCCGACCGACGGCTCCTGTTCGAGCACGGCCACGGTGGCCGAGGGGTTCTTGGACACGAACCGGTGGGCCGTCGCGAGCCCGACGATCCCGCCGCCGATGACCGCGAGGTCCACCTGATCGGTCATCGGCGGAAACCTATCGGCGAGGTCAGTGCCGGCCCGGCGGCGCGTCTCACGACCATGTCAGCAGCGTCGAGGACCGCCCCTCGTGGACCTCGAGGGAAGCGGCGCGGGTGAAACCGCACGCCAGGTACAGGCCGATCGCCGCCGTGTTGTCGGACGCGACGACCACGCGTGCGCCAGCAGTCCGTCGCGAGCGGAGCTCTTCGGTGAACGCGGTGACGAGCGCTCGACCGACCCCGCTGCCGCGCGCGGAGGGGTCGACCGCCACGGCCAGCAGCTCGGCCGGAGGAAGCGGCTCGTGGCCACCGTCCTGCTTCGCGTAGCGCATGGTCTCGAGCACCTTCCGCCACGAGCGAACCAGCCGCGGTGCCGCGGCGAGGCCGGCGACCACGCCGTCGCGAACCAGGAAGGTGCGGTAGAGGGCGGACACGTCCTCGGTGCCGGCGAGGAAGCCCCCCTCCGACATGAGGAGGAACGAACCGGGATCTCGCACCACCCGCCGGTAGAGGCGAGTCAGGAACGGCTCTCCCAAGGTGGGCAGGAACCCCTCGGCGATGGCAGACACGTGCAGCGAGGCCGCGCCGCGGGCGTCGCTCTCGGTGCCCGCCCGGACGGCAACGCTCACCGGCAGAGCTCGGCGTACGCCGCCAGGGTGGTGTCGATAACCGCTTGCTGGTCGAACTCGGCCAACGCCTTGGCCACCGACGCCTCGCCCATGCGCACCCGTCGCTCTGCATCGGAGGCGAGCTCGGCCACGGCCGCGGCCAGCGCCGCGGCATCGCCGGCCGGGACGAGCAGACCGTTCTTGCCGTGCTCGACGACCTGCCGGCAACCGCGGATGTCGGTCGCCACGAGCGGGAGACCCGTCGCCGCCGCTTCCATGGCGGAGCGGGGGAAACCCTCCCGGTAGGACGCGAGCACGTACAGGTCGAGCGCGTGATAGATGCGCTCGACGTCGTGCCGGAGCCCGAGGAAGGTCACGTTGCCGTCGCGCGACGCCCGCTCGCACTCCTCTTCCGTGATGGCGTCTTGCTTCGCTGGATCGGACGGGCCCACGACGACGAAGCGCACGGGCACGCCGCCGCGCACGAGGCGAGCCGCCGCCTCGAACACCTCCCGGTATCCCTTCTCCCGCACGAGCCGGCCCACGACGCCCACGATCACCTCGCCGTCCTCCGCGCCGAGGTGCGCCCGGGCGCTCCGTCGCTGCTGGGTCGTGGGCGGCTCGAAGCGGGTGAGGTCCACGCCGTTCCCGAGCAGCCGGAGCTTGGACCTCGGGATGCCGAGACCGGCGAGGACGTCGAGGTCCTCTGGGTTCTGCACGAGCTCGATGTCCGAGCATCGTGCGGCCACCCGTTCCAGCCCGTAGACGATGGCCCGCTTGGCCCTCCTGTCGTCGGGGAGGGCGTAGAGGCCGTGGACGGTGTTGACGATGCCTGGCACACGGGACGCCCACGCCGAGAGGCGCCCGTAGACGCCGGGCTTCGGGTTGTGGGTGTGCACGATCGTGGGCCGGAGACGGCGGAAGAGCGCGGTGAGCTCGCCGAGCGCACGCACGTCCTGATCGGGTCTCATCGCTCGCGTGGCGTGGCGCAGGGGCAGGTGCTCGACCCCCCATCCCTCCAGCTCCCCGACGTACGGGCCCGGGGCCGAAGCACCGAACACCTCGTAGCCGGCGTCGCGGTACGCGCGCAGTTGCGGGCCCAGGAGCAGGGCGAGGCTCATGTCGGTGGTGGTGAGGTGAACCAGTCGGGGTCGTGCCGTCACGACACCGCTCCGGCGTAGCGCCGGCGATCGAGCACCTCCCGCAACGCTCCCTCCAGCGCCATGCCCCCGCCCACCTTGCGGTGGAACCACCGCAGACCGTCGGCCGTCTGGATCGGCGAACGTGCCAGCTGGTGCACGTCCGTCGCCGTGAAGGGGTTCGGTCGCATGCCGGATCTCGCCGCCGAGCGGAAGCGTGCGCGGATGGCGGCCTCACCTTCCGGGCTGGCGGCCACCGCCTTGGGATGAGCGAAGTGCGCGGCGACCACGCCGAGACGCTCGCCGATGAGCTCGATCGAGCGGTCGAGCTCATCTTCTACCTGTGCGGTTGGCAGGTGGCTGAGGACCGCGTGCGAGTGCGTGTGGGATCCGATGGTGACGAGGCCCGTCGAGACCATGTCGGCCAAGGCGTCCCAGGACAGGGATCGTCCCTCACTCGGGAACGGCTCTTGATCCTCGACGAACTTCGTCGCGAGGTACAGCGTCGCGGGAACGCGGTGGCGCACCAGGATGGGCAGCGCATGCTCGGCCAGGTCCGCGGTGCCGTCATCGAAGGTGACCACGACGGGGTCGTCGCCGGAGTGAGGCTCGTCGCTCGCGAGCAGGTCCACTGCATGATCGAGGCTGACGACCCGCTTCGACGCCGCCAGGGCCGCCATCTGCGCGTCGAACAGCTCGCTGGGGACGTCGATCTCCAGGCCTGAGCCGCCCCCGATCCGGTGGTAGGCCAGGATGACGACACCGCGCGGCGGAGGTCGCAACCGGTCGGCGACCGCGGCGGCGCGCTTGACCATGCCCATCACCGCGCTAGCCGCCACGTGTGGCGCCCTCCTGCATGGCGGCGGCTTGCGAGAGCGTGGCGAACTCCATGCCCTCATCGCGCGCCCACGTCAGCAGGCGGCGAAGCCGCGTGGCCACGCGCGCCGCGGCAGCCGGGGTCCGCGCGTACGGGTTGGTGCCCGGGGTCAGCTCGACGTTGTGGAACATCATCACGAAGGTGCGCGGCCCGGGGTGCGCTCTGCGCTGCGCGCCCACGACCCAGCGCATCGTGGGCGCGCTGGCCGTCGAAGGACGCAGCCAGCCGGCTCGCCCGCCCATCCACCAACGCGGCCGGATCGACACCGGCAGCTCCCACAGCGGTAGGTCGCCGGGGCGGGAGATGTCGTCGCCCGAGGGGTGGTACGGCTGCTCGGGCGCACCGCGGAAGTCCACCGACCGGCCGTTGTCCGTCCACCACACGTGGGGCGTGACGCTCGAGTCGGCGACGTACCCCAGCTCGGTGAGGAGCCGTGCCGTGCGACCGCCAGCGCTCCAGCGCCCGGCGCGAAACGACTTCGGCCGCTCCCCGAAGGCCGCGGAGAACGTCTCGGTGATGGCCTCCAGCTTTGCTCGCTCCGTCGAGTCGTCGTACTCGCACTGGTTGTCGCGAGGGTCCACGCCCGCAGGGTCCGCGCACCGTGGGTCGGGAGGGGCGAAGTCGCCGTGCAGGTGGGTCCCGAGCTCGACGTTCGAGAGCCCGCGCAACGTGGCCACGCTCGCGGTGTCTGCCAGCACCACGTTCGAGACGAGCAGCGTGGCGCACGCACCGGTGTCGGCCAACACACCGGCGAGCACCTCGCCGAGCCCGTGGTGCACCCCGGCGAAGGTCAGAGGCGACGAGTTCCGCCACGAACCGTCATCGACGGCGTCGCACTCCACGTCGACGGTGACGACCAAGAGGTCTCCGACATGCCCCATTGCCAGCGAAAGGGTATCGCGACCACGCTTCCTCACTCCAAGGGCGTCAGCTCAGAGCAGACCCAGCCCGCGCAGGTGAGCGACCGTCGCCTCCACCTCGGCCGGGTCCCCTCCGATCCTGCGGGCCAGCTCGTCGCTCGCCAGCCCGTCGCGGACGGACGTCCACACCAGCGCGGCCGAGGCGTTGAGGTGGTGCACCCGGTCCTCGCCCGCCCAGACCACCACCTCGCCGTCCAGCTGCACTGCAGCCGGGTCGGTTCCCACGCGGGTCGCCGCGACCGGCACGGGTCGCGGTGGCAGCGCGCGCAGCGAACGGACGGCGACCGCTGTGTCGGTGACCGAGAGGCGGTAGCAGGGGACGCCGGCGACCAGCCTCGCGAGGCGCTCGAAACCCGACGGACCGAGGACATCGAGGTTGAGGCAGTGGAGCGCGGCGAGCGCGGTGCCCAGTCCCGCGGACAGCGGTTCGAGCGCAGCGGGTGCGCCGGCGTCCCGCGCCACGAACACCACCGCCCGAACAGGCGCCGAGCGGATCACCTGCGCCGAGCCCAGATCGACCGAGCTCTTCTGTTCACCTCCGCGATCGTCCAGCCCCAGATGGATCCGTGCCGGGCCGTCGAGGGAGATCGGTCGAGCGTGACCGTCCACGACGTCACCGCTCATTCGGATGCCGACCAGCTCGTCCGACAGGTACCCGGCCCCTGCCTGCACCATCGCCGCGGTGAGCGTGGACTTCCCTGCGCCTGACGGCCCGACCAGGAGCAGCGCTCCTTCCTCGTGCATGACGCCGCCCGCGTGCACGACGACGTGGGTCACGCTCGTCGCGCCTGCTGCGCTGAGCTGCCAGGCGAGGTGCCCTGCCGCGTCGGGACCGTCGACGATCGACACCACGCTGTCCGCGTCGCGATCGGTGGAGGGCAGCGCGGCCAGCAAGCTCATCGCCGTCGGGTCAGGCGTGCCCCGACCTCGCTCGACGCGAAGCGAGCGCCCGAACACCTCCACGGTGCGCGGGAGTCGCACGGTCATCGAGGGCGACGACCACCGCGGCGCGTCATGCCGTCACCGCGAACGCCTTGCCGCCAAGGTGCTCCCTCCGAGATCGCGCCAGCGGCGCAGGTAGAGCGACGCCAACCCGCCGGGACCGTACCGGGCCCGCAGGTACGCGGGCGTTGGCGCGACGAGCGTGCGGAGGAGCGCGGCTCGATGTCGGACTCGGTCGTGGCGGAGCGTCAGCAACCGCAGCTCGACGTGGCGGGCCGGCTTGGGGCGGAGGTACGCGGCCGCGGCGCGCACCTCGTCGCCGGACGACGGCCGGGATGTGGCCCAGCTGGTGAGGTCGGCGGGAAGGGACACCCGCAGCACATCGGCGCAGCGCGCGACGGCCAACGCCAGCGGGTGGCCCACCCCCCAGCGCTCAGCCACCTCGACCACCTCGGCGAGGTCGACGTCCGGCCGCCGTGCCAGCTCGGCCACGTCTCGCGTGGCGAGCGGGCGGTCCAACCCGTGCGCCACCGTGGCGTGGATGGCGCACAGCACCAGGTGGTGTTCGGGCTTCGGGGCGGGGATGGCCAGGTCCCCGCTGCGGATGATGATGTGCTGGGCGACGATCTCGGCCGGGTCGACGCCGG
>JBEEGB010000445.1:0-2604 GCA_041166585.1 Acidimicrobiaceae bacterium | reverse complement strand
ACAGTGGACGCTGAGCCGTGTCAGCCCGCCGGGCGAGCGAGGATGGCGGCGTGGGCGACGCCGTCGTTGCCGAGACGCGCCCGGCGCACCGTCGACACGGCTCGCGCCCGCAGGCCGCGGCCTGCCGTGGGATGTCCGGGGCCGAACGGATCGGCGTAGGGCCGGCCCCGCTCCACCACGTCGAAACCGGCCGACTCGAGCATCTGCGCGTGCCCGGCGGCGTTCGGCGTCCACCGCTGGCACAGCTCGGAGGTGCCGTCGAGCCTGGCGTAGGGCGTCCTCGGGTGCAGCAGCGTGAGCCGGAGATCGATGCACTCCGACGACAGCAGCTCACCGGCGCACACCGAGCGGATCGCTTCCAGCGCGGCGATGGGGTCCCGCAGGTGCAGCAGCAGCGAACCGCACACGACCACGTCGAAGCGGCCCTGCTCGGCCTCGTTCAGCCGGTACACGCTCATGCCGACCCTCCGCACGTCCGAACCGAGTGCCTTCGCGGCGATGCGAAACCCGACGCCCTTCTCCGGGCCGGCGAGCTTCGACAGCTGCTCGGGACCGCGTGCCCTCCAGCGCGCCGGCCAGTCCCACTCGCGGTGATCGTCGAGGTCGACGGCGACCACCTCGGCCGCGCCGCGCCGCTCGAGCTCGAACGCCAGGAACCCGTCGTACGTGCCGACGTCGAGGCAGCGCTTGCCTCGCACGTCAGGCCACGGGAGCGTGTCGACGATCGGCCGCAGGTCGAACCAGCCAGGTGTCATGACCCCAGGGGCGAGCTCCATCGTGTGGTACCAGAGCGTCGTCGCGACCTCCGCGCGCAAGGCGGCTACGGAGCTCATCGGTGCGACCCGTTGGAGAACGGTCCGGGCCAGAGGCCCGGCGGTGCAGCCGGCGGGACCGGACGCGAGCTGCGGCGCGCCAGCATGAAGAGGTGGCACCCGAGCCTTCGGATGCCCGGCGTCCGTCGCGCCACCGCCTCGATCACGTCCACGGCGCGCTGACCCTGCTCGCCCCGTCGTTCGAGCCACGCCGTGGTCGCGGCCTGCGGCGGCGGGAACTCGAACGTCGACCACTCGAACGTGTCGAGGCCCGCCGCGGCAAACAGGACGCGCGTCTCGCCGTAGATGTGGTGCGTGTGCGGGAGGAACACCGGCTGCGAACCAGGGGGCAACAACGACTCGTGCACCGGCTCGGGCCACACCCACGGCCGCAGCGAGATGAGTCCCGGCCGGGTGGCACCCAGGCCCTTCTCGACCCACGCCAATGCGTGGCTGAGCGGGCTTCGCAGCGGCACCTCGGACGCGTTGTTCGTCGTCATGACGTAGATGCCGCCCGGCTTCAGCACGCGGCTCACCTCCCACACCGCGCGCTCCGGACGCAGCAGGTGCTCGATCACCTCGGTCATCACGACAACGTCGAACGACGAGTCTGCGAACGGGAGCGTCTCTCCATCCCCGCGCACCCATTGCGTGCGCAGGGCCATCGACCGGCCGCGTGCCGACGCCGCCGCGAAGGCGATGTGGTGCGCCGGGAAGTCGAGGCCGACGTACGTCGCATCGAGATCTCCGATCCGCTCGGCGACGAGCGCCGAGCCACAGCCGACGTCGAGCACCCGACCACCCCGCCCGAGGTGCGAACGCACTGCGTCGGCGACGAGGTCGTAGCGCATCTCGTGGCGGTGCTGGTGAAACGGACCCCACAGCTCGAACTCCTCCGTGATCGTCGGCACGCGCTCGTTGTAGTGGCGCGAGAACGCCTCGCCGCTCGCCGTCCGCAGGCGCTCGAGCTCGTCGCGCGTCTGCCGCCGCCCCGCCGTCCGGTACCGGGCGTAGACCGCGGCCCACAGTCCCCCGAGCCCGGCCAGCGCGGCCAGGCGCAGGCGCGTCGACCGGCGACGATCAGCGGCGACGACCAGAAGCGACACCGGCACGAGCGACCGCAGCACCGGGCGCAACCGCATGATCCGCTCCTTCACAGCCGTCCAGCATGCTGGACCCGAGAGCAGCCGTGCGATAGTTGGCCGATGGCCGGCTCCCCGTCGCGGACCTGGTACCACACGATCGACCTGCCAGGGGGCACGCACACGTCGGGGTGGTTCGACTGCCGCCGAGCGCCCGCAGAGGTCGAGTGGCCGTCTCAGTTGCGAGGCGGGCGCTGCCTCGACGTCGGCACGTTCGACGGGTTCTGGGCGTTCGAGCTCGAACGGCGCGGTGCCGCTGAAGTCGTCGCCCTCGACGTCGACGACCCGGCGGCGCTCGACTGGTCCTACGACGACCGCGACCGAGGACCCGAGCTCGTGCGCGAGTGGGGCAGCGAGCGCGGACCCGGCTTCTTCGAGGCCGCACAGCTCGTGGGGTCCAGCGCGCGACGGGTCGGCTGCTCGGTGTACGACCTCGACCCGGCGGAGGTCGGCCACTTCGACGTCGTCTTCTGCGGCGCGCTGCTCCTGCACCTCGCCGACCCGGTCAAGGCGCTCGAAGCGATGCGATCCGTCTGCAAGGGTGAGCTCGTCCTCGTGGAGCACCTCGACCCGTACCTCGAGCTCATGGCCCCACGGGTGGCGAGCGCGCGGTTCTCGCCGGACTGGGACCAGTGGTGGCGCGTCAACTC
>JBEEGB010000444.1:0-3994 GCA_041166585.1 Acidimicrobiaceae bacterium | reverse complement strand
GCAGGCTGAAGATCAGCGACACCTGCCTGGGTTCGACCCTCGTGCCGATGGCCAGGCCGAGCGACGCGCTCATGAGCGCACCGAGCGGCAGCAGCGTCACGAGGTAGAGGGGCCGCACGGTGAGGTGAACCGCGGTGGCCGGGACGAACAGCGCCAACGGGAAGACGACGAGCGCGGCGAGCATCGCCTGGATGGCCCCGGCCGCGACCTTCTCGAACGCGACCGCCCAGATCGGCAGGGGTGCGAGCACTCGGTCCTCGATCTCGCGGGTGAACCCGAAGTCCTGCACCATGGGAAGGGCAACGGCCTGGATGCCTTGGAAGATCATCGCCGAGCCGATCACGCCCGCGGTGAGCAACGTCGAGAACCCCTCCGAGGCCCGGCCTCCCCCGCCGATCCCCTGGCCGATCTTCGGGAAGACATAGGTGAAGACGAAGAGCAGGAGAAACGGCTGCATGATCGTGCGCGTGAGGAACATGCCGAGCTCCTTGCGGAGCACGGTGAGGTCGCGCAGGAGCAGCGCGACGAACGCTCGGCGCGCCGCGTCGCGCGTCGGGCGCACGTGGGCCAGGTTGGCCTCAGTCGTGAAGGTCGTCGCGGTGGTGTCGGTCATCAGTCGCGCAGCTCCTTTCCGGTGAGGCTGATGAAGACGGTCTCGAGCGTCGGCTCGGCGACGGAGAGGTCGTTCACCTCGATGCCAGCGGCCTCGGCCGCCTGCAGGATGCGAGGGAGGATGCCGCGCCCGCCCCGCACGTGCACCACCACCCCCTCCGGGATGGGGTCGGTCTTCGTGACGCCATCGAGGGCGCCGAACACCGACGCCAGCTGTGCGCTGTCGCGGTCAGCAGCAACCGTCACGACGGTGTCCGCGTCGACCGAGCGCTTCAGCTCGCTCGGGGTGTCGAGGGCGAGGATCTTGCCGTGGTCCATGATCGCCACGCGGCCGCACAGCTGATCGGCCTCCTCCATGTAGTGGGTGGTGAGGAGGATCGTCTGGCCGAGCGCGTTGAGCTCCTGCACCGTCGCCCACAGGCTGAGCCGGCTCTGCGGATCGAGCCCCGCGGTCGGCTCGTCGAGGAAGAGCACCGCCGGCTTGTGCATGATCGAGCGGGCCACCATGAGCCGCTGGGCCATCCCCCCGGACAGCGCGTTCACGTCGGCCTTGGCCTTCTCACCCAACCGGAACTGCTCGAGCAGCCGGTTCGCCTCTGCCTTTGCGTCGTGGCCCGACATGCCGAAGTAGCGCCCGTGGAAGAAGAGGTTCTCGTACACGGTGAGGCTGCGGTCGAGCGTGTTGGTCTGCGTGACGACCCCGATGAGCTGCTTCGCGCGGGCCGGTTCGGCCACGACGTCGATGCCCGCCACCCAGGCCTCACCGGCGGTGGGGATCACCCGGGTCGTGAGCATGCCGATGGTTGTGGTCTTGCCCGCGCCGTTCGGGCCGAGGAGGCCGAAGATCTCACCGCCGCGGACCTCGAGGTCGAGCTGGTCGACCGCTGCTGCCGCCGCGCCGTTCGATCCGGCCGCGCGCGACGGGCCACCACCCCACCCGCCCGGCGGCCCTGCGGGCGGGCCGGGGTAGCGCTTCGTGAGCGCGACGGTGCGGATCACGGATCCCGACGAGGTCTCCACTGTGCGCAGACGCTAACCACAACCCGATACAAACTCGTCCCATGGATCGACTGGTCCCTGTCGAGGCCCGCGGCAACCAGGCGTTCGTCGACGCCCTTCGTCGCGCGTGGGACGACGGCGATGCGATCCTGCCCGTCGACCCGCGACTGCCCCGCGCCGCAGCCGTCGAGCTCGTCGCCGCGATGCGGCCCGACGACCCGGTCGCGCCAGGCGACGCGCTCGTGGTCCCCACCAGCGGCACGACAGGAGCGCCGAAGGGCGTCGTGCTGACACGCGACGCGATCCAGGCGTCGGCCGACGCCACCACCGCGCGCCTCGGGATCGATCCCGATCGCGACCGATGGCTCGCGTGCCTCCCGCTGGCCCACGTGGGTGGCCTGACCGTCCTCACCCGCGCCATCCTCACGTCGACGCCGTTCATCGTGCACGACGGCTTCGACGCCGATGCGGTCGAGCTCGCGGCGACGGCGGACGGCGCAACGCTGGTGTCGCTGGTGGCGACGGCGCTGCGTCGGGTCGACGCCGCGTTGTTCCGCAAGGTCGTGCTGGGAGGGTCGGCGCCGCCTGCTGGTCTCCCCGCCAACGTCGTCACCACCTACGGCATGACCGAGACGGGCAGCGGCGTCGTCTATGACGGCGTCGCCCTCGACGGTGTGGAGCTCCGCGTCGACGCGGACACAGCTGAGATCCATGTGCGCGGCCCGATGCTGCTGCGCGCCTACCGCGACGGCAGCGATCCGAAGGACGGTGCGGGCTGGCTCCCCACCGGAGACATCGGCTCGGTCGATCCGGCGACAGGGAGGCTCGACGTCCGCGGACGCAAGGGCGACTTGATCATCACGGGCGGCGAGAACGTGTGGCCCGTCGCCGTGGAGGCGATCCTGGCCGACCTGCCCGACGTCGCCGAGGTGGCGGTCACCGGCAGGCCCGACCCCGACTGGGGGCAGCGGGTGGTGGCGATCGTCGTGCCGGCCGACCCGGCAGCACCGCCGACGCTCGACGCGCTGCGTGACGCGGTGAAGGAGCACCTCGGTCCGTGGGCCGCGCCCAAGGAGCTCGAGCTGGTCGACCGGCTCCCCCGGACGTCGATCGGGAAGGTGCGGCGCCAGGGGCTGTGATCAGGGCAGCACCACCACCTGGTTGATCTGGCTGGTGCGCGCGTCGAGAGGGATCTCCACCACCGTGCTGTCGCTCACGCGAATCGCGGACACGGACCTCCCGTTGGGCAGGAACAACCAGCGACTGTCCGGGGAGAAGACCTGTTGCGACCCGCTGAACGTGAACGACGGTATGGACGCCTTCGCTCCGACGCCCGTGGCGCGGTCGATCAACCACAGCTCGCCTAGGCCCGCGTTCCTCGTTGCGACGAACGCCACCACGCTCCGATCCGGTGAGAACACGGCTTGGCCGTAGCTGGGTGGACCGGCGACCTGCTGTCGAGCCCCTGACACGGTGTCGATGATCGTGAGCGGGCAGCGGGCAGTCGGGTCGCAGCTGATCGCGGCGACGTAGCGCCCTGAGGTCCCGACCACCTCTCCGGCGCCGAGCGACTTGAGGTCGCCGGCGCCTCGCGTCACGTAGATCGATCCATGGGCGGCGATCACGAGGCCGCGCTCCACGGCGCCCGCCACGTAGCCATCCCCCGGCAGGTCGAAGGTTGGCGTGATCACGTCGCCGGCCACGGAGATCTCCGTGCTAGGGAACGGCGGACCGGTGGGGCCGATGAGCCAGACCCGGTCCTCGGCTGCTGACGCGATCACCTGGCCGACGAGCATGTCCGCGATCGTCACCGGGTCACCGTCGTACGGTGCGGCGAGGAAGGTGACGCCCGCTGGCCCCGGACCGGTGAGGACGATGCCTCCGGTGCGCGTCAGCGCGAACGCGTGGGCAACGGCTGGTGGCGCGCTGACTGCTCCCGTGTCGAGGTCCACGACGAGGCTGGCGCGGTCGGCCAGGACGAGGAGCTTCACGCCACTCGGCTCGCCGAGCAACAGTGGCGGCAGCGTGGTGGAGGTGGACGTGGTCGTTCCCCTGGCCGTCGTCAACGGCGGGCCCCTGCTCGTCGTCGCCCGGCTCGTCGTGGTCGCGGGAGCGGGGCGGGCCGATGGATCGGAGCTGCCGCCGTCCACCATGACGAGCACGGCGACGAGCCCGAGGATCGCCGCGCCGGCGACGAGGAGCTGACGCCGTGGTCCGGTCGTCGTGCCCACCGGCAGGTCGTGACCGCTGCTCCGCGCGCCGGTACCGACCCACGAGCCCGACTCGTGCCCACAGGAGGGGCAGCGCGCCGCCTCCCTGGGCAGCGGCATGCGGCACGACTCGCACCGCAGACCGCTTCCCCGGCGCATCGGCTACCCCGCGG
>JBEEGB010000443.1:0-3094 GCA_041166585.1 Acidimicrobiaceae bacterium | reverse complement strand
TCGGCGAAGTACTCGAGCTGGTCAGCCACCCTCATCTTCGGGTACAGACCGCGCTCCTCGGGCATGTAGCCGATCCGGCGGCGGACGTCGGCGTCGATCTCCTTTCCCTGCCAGCGGACGGTGCCCGTGTCGGGATGCAGCACGCCGAGCACGATCCGCATCAGCGTCGTCTTACCGGCACCGTTGCTGCCGACGAACCCGAAGATCTCCCCCGGCTGAACCTCGAACGTGACGTCATCAAGCGCAACCGTGTTGCCATAGCGCTTGGAAATTCCCCCGATTTCCAGCATGAGCCGACCCTAACCGGCACGATCAACCGATGCAGCGCGGTTTGTGTCGGCGCAGCTCAGTCGGGGTGTCGGCGGTCTGACCGATCGGGCGGCCACCCGTTGGGCAGCGGCCGCATCCCGTCGGTGGGGGCGACCGTGGCGTAGGCCCAACAGACCTCGCCCGTGTCCGGCAGGACGACGCGGACTCGGCGGTAGCCGGGGCCCTCGAAGGCGTCCAGCTCGGGCAACAGTGCGGCCGGGTCGCGCAGCGGTAGTACCCAACCGGGCGCGCCCGGCCCCTCGCCCAGCAACAGCGTCGGCCAGCCGAGGCCGGTATCCAGCACGGTGCCCGGCAGCCGGGCCCTGCTGGGTGTGCCGTCGACGAACTCGGCCACCCGCAACCACGCTGACTCTCCCGGCTGCAGCAGCCCGTAGACGAACAGGCTGGCGGGCCACTCATCCGGAGGCGGCGCGCCGACGGAGGCCGTCGCATCCAATCCGTCGTGCTGCGCCGGTTGGCCTCGCAGATCCAGCGCGGTCCCCTCGTCGACATCGGCGCAGCGAACCGGGACGCCGTCCACCAGCAGGGGTCGCCGGATGTCGCCGTAGCCGAGGTAGCACCACGGCGAGCGGATCACCGCGCCGTCCTCGGTGTGGACCTCGCCGGTGTGCAGCCGGGCCAGCCGGTAGCGCTCGTCGCGGCCCTCGCAGTGGTCGAGGACGCTGACCTGCTCGGGGGTGGCGAGCCATACGGCGTGCTGCTCCACGACACCCGGCGCCGCGGCGAGCACCGCTGGCCGCTGACCGTCGCGGAGCCGGAAACCCGCCGCCCAGACCGCGGCGAGACCGTGCGTCCACGCCCGCAGCACCACCACCGCGCCGGGCAGCCCGAGCTCGCGACGCAACCAGGTGATCTTGCTGGGGCAGCGGTTCGAGCCGTAGGTCAGAATCGGGAGCCGCTCGGCAGCCGGCGCCTGCCCGCGCTCGGCGAGCCAGCCGTCGAGGTCCTCGGCGCCGACGCTCCAGCCGGCCATGGCGGACGCCTCCGGTCGGAGCCAGTGCGAGCGCTCATCGAGGTGGACGTACGACCACGGCGGCGCCGCGCCAGGGTAAGGGTCCGCGGGGAACTCCCGGTCGCTCGACCATCCCGGCTGCTCCACCACCGGGCCTACGGTAGGAGCCGATGCTGCCGCGGACCATCGACTGGGTCGACGACCGGATCGTGGTCGTCGATCAGACGGCCCTGCCGAGGCTCTGCCTCACGACGCTGTCCACGGTCGACGAGCTGGTCGACGCCATCGGCCGGCTGGTCGTTCGGGGTGCGCCTGCGCTCGGTGTCGCCGGCGCGATGGGAGTCGCGCTCGCCGCCGGGGCGGGTCGCCGCCGCTCTGCGCACTCTGACGCACCAGCGGTGCTCCTCGCGGCGGAGCGGATCGCCGCCGCCAGACCCACGGCGGTGAACCTGCGGTGGGGCGTGCAGCAGGCCGTCGCCGCGCTCGGGGCCGGACCGGACGCCGTGCTGGCGGCGGCGCTGCGCGTGCGCGACCAGGACATCGCGGCCTGCCGGGCCATCGGCGAGCGCGGCGCCGAGCTGCTCGGCGAGCTGTGCGGGCCTCGCCCGCTGCGGCTGCACACGCACTGCAACGCCGGCGCGCTGGCGTGCGTGGAGTGGGGCACCGCGCTCGGCGTGGTGCGCTCGCTGCACGCTGCCGGCCGGGTGCGCTACGTCGTCGTGGACGAGACGCGCCCGCTGCTGCAAGGAGGCCGGATCACCGCGGTCGAACTGGCCGCCGAGGGCATTGCACACCGGGTCGTGGTCGACGGCGCGGGCCCGTCAATCATCGCCCGCGGCCTGGTGGACGCGGTGGTGGTCGGTGCGGACCGCGTCGCGGCCAATGGAGACGTGGCGAACAAGATCGGGACCTATCCGCTGGCGCTCGCTGCGGACCGGGCCGGAGTGCCGTTCGTTGTGGCCGCCCCGGAGTCGACGCTGGACCCGGCCACCCCGGACGGCGCAGCCATCGAGATCGAGGACCGAGGTGCAGACGAGGTGCTGCGGCTGAGTGGCTCGCCGGCCGGGGCGGCCGCCTGGAACCCCGCCTTCGACGTCACCCCTGCCGACCTGATCACCGCGATCGTCACCGACCGCCGCACGCTCACGAGAATCGGGGAGAGATTCGACCACTGAGTAGTCGAATCTGTCCCGAAGTTTGGGTCAGAAGCCCGCTCACAGCACCACCACCGAGCGCAGCACCTCGCCCCGCTCCATGCGGTGAAAGGCCTCCTCGACGTCGTCCAGCCCGATCTTCTCGGTGACAAACTTGTCCAGCGGCAGCCGACCCTGCAGGTAGAGGTCGATGAGCATCGGAAAGTCACGCGACGGCAGGCAGTCGCCGTACCAGGACGACTTCAGCGCACCGCCGCGGCCGAAGAAGTCGATCAGCGGCAGTTCGAGCGTCAGTTCGGGATTGGGCACGCCGACGAGCACCACGGTGCCGGCCAGATCGCGTCCGTAGAAGGCCTGCTTGTACGTCTCCGGACGGCCGACGGCGTCGACGACGACGTCGGCGCCGTTGCCGTCGGTGAGCTCCTGGATCGCAGCGACCACGTCGTCGACGCCGAGACCCTTCGAGTTGATCGTGTGGGTTGCCCCGAACTGCTTGGCGTTCTCGAGCTTCCGGTCGTCGATGTCGATGGCGATGATCTTCGCCGCGTTCGCGAGCCGGCTGCCCGCTATTGCGGCCGCGCCCACGCCGCCACAGCCGATCACGGCGATGCTCTGGCCGAGGTGCACGCCACCGGTGTTGACGGCCGCGCCGAGCCCG
>JBEEGB010000442.1:0-3150 GCA_041166585.1 Acidimicrobiaceae bacterium | reverse complement strand
GGTCAGGACCAGCGCGACTGGGACTTCGCCGAGCGGTTCGGGCTGCCCATCATCCGCACGGTCCAGCCCCCGGCGGACTTCGACGGGCAGGCGTACATCGGCGAGGGCCCGGCGATCAGCTCGGGGTTGCTGGACGGCCTCGGCATCGTCGACGCGAAGCGCACCATCATCGACCGGCTCGAGCAGCAGGGCGCGGGGACCGGGACCGTCACCTACAAGCTCCGCGACTGGCTGTTCAGCCGCCAGCGCTACTGGGGCGAACCGTTCCCGATCCTCTACGACGAGGACGGTATGCCTGTGGCCGTCCCCGAGCACATGTTGCCCGTCGACCTGCCCGACCTCGACGACTACGCGCCAGTCGCGCGTCCGGATGACGAGATGAGCGAACCGGAGCCGCCGCTCGGCCGCGTGCACGAGTGGGCCGAGGTCGTGCTCGACCTGGGCGACGGCCCGCGGCCGTACCGCCGCGAGCTGAACACGATGCCGCAGTGGGCCGGGTCGTGCTGGTACTACCTGCGCTACCTCGACCCCACCAACGAGAAGGTCTTCGTCGATCCCGACGTCGAGCGCTACTGGATGCTCGGTGACGGGAAGAACCCCGGTGGCGTGGACCTCTACGTGGGCGGTGTCGAGCACGCCGTGCTGCACCTGCTCTACAGCCGCTTCTGGCACAAGGTGCTGTTCGACCTCGGCCACGTCTCGACGCCCGAGCCGTTCCAGCGGCTGTACAACCAGGGCTACATCCAGGCGTTCGCGTACACCGACGACCGCGGCTTCTACGTCCCCGCCGAGGAGGTCGAGGAGAAGCCGGACGGCACCTACGAGTGGCAGGGCCAAGCGGTGCAGCGCGAGTACGGGAAGATGGGCAAGAGCCTGAAGAACTCCGTGTCGCCCGACGAGATGTACGAGTCGTTCGGCGGCGACACGCTGCGGCTCTACGAGATGTCGATGGGACCGCTCGACGCCAGCCGTCCGTGGTCCACGAAGGCGGTGGCGGGTGTGCACCGCCTGCTGCAGCGGGCGTGGCGCGCCATCGTCGACGAGGAGACGGGCGAGGTCCACGTCCTGGAGGGGAGCCCCGAGGGAGAGACGCGGCTGGCCCTGCACCGTGCCATCGCCGCCGTGCGCGACGACTACGAGGCGCTCCGCTTCAACACCGCGGTGGCCCGCATCACCGAGCTGGTCAACCAGATCACCAAGGACGGCCAGTGCCACCGCGAGACGGCGGAGGCGTTGACCAAGCTGCTCGCGCCCCTCGCTCCGCATATCGCGGAGGAGCTGTGGGCCAGGATGGGCCACGAGCCGTCGGTCGGCCGGCAGCCCTTCCCGGTGGCCGACGAATCGGTGCTGGCCAGCGACACGGTCACGCTCATCGTGCAGGTGAACGGCAAGGTGCGCGAGCGCCTCGACGTGTCCACGAGCGCCACCGCCGAAGACATCGAGGCGGCGGCCCGCGCGTCGGAGAAGGTGGCGGCCTACCTGAAGGACGCCGAGGTCCGGCGCGTGGTCACCAACCCGCCGACGCTCGTCAACTTCGTCGTGACCGCGTCCTGAACCAATCCACTACTGGCCGTATCGGCGCAGGCCCCAACGCATCGGACGACCGGCGAGCGGATACATCGCGCCTGGCGCGCCGTAGCGCCGAGGCACGGTGAGGTGGGTGAGCTCGCGCTCGATCACCTTGGCCACGCCCTTCGCCACCACCTCCGGCGGGAAGAGCTTTCCGCGGTAGCTGAGCTCCTCGTCGAGCGACCAGATCTCGGTGTCGATGGGCCCGGGGCTCAGGACGCCGACGTGGACGCCGGTGCCGTGCAGGTCGATCGACAGCCCGTGCGACCAACGTGACAGCGCCGCCTTCGACGCGCCGTAGGCCGCCTCGCCGGGGTTCGGCAGGTAGCCCGCCACCGAGGTCACGTTGACGACCGAGCCCTCGTGGCGCTCGAGCATTCCTGGCAGCGCGGCCGTCGTGATCGCCACGGGGCCGAAGAAGTTCACTGCCATGATCGCGTCGACCTCGTCGACCGACGTCCGCGCCGCGCTCTTGTGGATGCTGATGCCGGCGTTGTTCACGACGATGTCGACGCGTCCGAACCGTGCCTCCGTCTCGCGCACGATCCGACCGCACTCGTCGCGTGACGACACGTCCGCGGCGATCGAGGTGGACTCGGGGCTCGTGACCCGGCACCGCTCGACGACCTCGTCGAGTCGGTCCTGCCGGCGGGCGACTGCCACGACCCGCGCCCCGCGGCCGGCCAGGTCGGTGGCGACTGCGGCACCGATGCCCGATGACGCGCCGGTGATGATCGCGACGCGCCCCCTGATGTTCACGAGACGTCTCAGCCGCGCACACCAGCGCACAGCCGCGCGGCGAGGGAAGTCGCCAGCGACGAGCCGCACCTCGGGTGAGCGAGCCCGCACGGGCGAGTGATCCCGAGCATCAAACGATGACCGAGCGGATGACCTCGCCGGCCTGCATCGCCCGGAACGCGTCGTTCACCTCATCCAGCTTGATGCGCCTCGACACCATCGAGCCGATGTCGAGGCGCCCGGTCTCGACGAGGCTGACGAACCGGGGGAAGTCCCGGCGCACCTGAGCCGAGCCGTACATGCACCCGAGGATCCGCTTCTCGTCGTAGAACAACGCCATCGCCGGGAACGTCACCTGGGCGTCGATGCGGGCCATGCCGACGACGACCACGGTGCCGCCGCGGCGAGCGGTGTTGTAGGCCTGCAAGATCGTGTCGGGCAGACCGATCACCTCGAACGCGTAGTCAGCGCCCCTCCCACCGGTTGCGTCCTTCACCTGCTGGACGGGATCACCATCGGCCGGGTCGACGAGATCGGTTGCCCCGAGCGCCTCGGCCGTCTTGCGCTTCAGCTCGACGGGGTCGATCGCGAAGATGCGCGAGGCACCTGCGATGCGAGCTCCCTGGATGACCGACTGGCCGACGCCGCCACAGCCGATCACCGCAACGGATGCGCCGGGTTCGATGCGAGCGGTGTTGAGGGCGGCACCGACACCGGTCGTGACGCCGCAACCGATGAGGGCGAGCTGCTCGGCCGGGAGATCGGTCTCCACCTTGACGAGCATCGACTCGTCGGTCGTCATCTCGTCGGAGAACGTGCCGAGCCCGGTCATGCCGAACACGG
>JBEEGB010000441.1:0-9403 GCA_041166585.1 Acidimicrobiaceae bacterium | reverse complement strand
GCTCGCCGGCCTGCTGTCCGCCATGGACCAGGCCGCCAACCACGTCGTCCTCGACGATCTGGACGGTGTCGTCGACGTGGTCGGCACCGGCGGTGACCGCAGCCACTCGATCAACGTCTCGACGATGGCCGCCCTCGTCGTGGCCGGCGCCGGTGTTCGCGTCTGCAAGCACGGCAACCGGGCAGCATCGTCGTCCTGCGGGTCGGCTGATCTGCTCGAGGCCCTCGGGGTGGTCATCGAGCTGGCGCCCGAGGCCGTGGCCCGGTGCGTGGCCGAAGCCGGCATCGGGTTCTGCTTCGCGCCGCGGTACCACCCCGCGATGCGCCACGCCATCCCCACCCGGCGCGAGCTGGGCGTGCCGACGGTGTTCAACTTCCTCGGCCCGCTGGCCAACCCGGCCGGTGTCCACCGCCAGCTCGTGGGCGTGAGCGACCACCGCATGGCCGAGAAGATGGCCGGCGTGCTGCGGGCGCGGGGCTCGGAGCGGGCGCTCGTCGTGTGGGGCCATGACGGCCTCGACGAGCTGACCACCACGACCACGTCGTCGGTCGTCGAGCTGGAGGGCGACACGATCCGGTCCTACACGCTCGACCCGGCGGCCCACGGCATCGCTGTCGTGCACCCGTCAGCGCTCCGAGGAGGCGACGCAGCCACGAACGCGGCCGTGGCGAGGGCGGTTCTCGCCGGCGAGACAGGACCCCACCGCGACATCGTCGTCCTCAACGCCGCCGCCGCGCTCGTGGCAGGCGGCGCCGCCGGTGACCTCGCCGAAGGGCTCATGGTCGCCGCCGGCGCCATCGACGACGGCCGGGCCGCCGCCGCCCTCGACCGCCTGGTGACCTGCTCCCAAGCCCCCTGAGCGAATGTTGGATGCGAACGTTGCGGAAAGCGCTCGCTTCGCTCCGAAGTTCGGGATGGTCAGTCGTTGCCCACGTCGAACATGCTGTCGAGGTCGTGGCGGCTGTACACCTTGAAGGCCACGTCGGTGCGCGTGGTGCGGACCCCGCGGGCGCGGGCGATGTGGCCCGTGACGACCTCGGCCAGCTCGTCGTGGTGGCGCACCCGGACGATCGCGACGAGATCCTCCATCCCCCCGGTCACCGAGTAGACCTCGCTCACCCCGGGGATCTCGGCGAGCTCGGCACCGAGCTCGGCGATGCGGGCGGGCTCGGCGGAGATGTGGACGAACGCGGTGAGCACAAGCGGAAGTTACCGGCCAGCCGCCGCCGGATCACAGCGTCGAGCGCAGTCCTGCTCGGACCTCGATGGCGTCGAGCTCGGCGCGTGCGGCTTCGAGCGCGTCGAGGCGCTCGGTGACCTCGGCCAGGCGGTCGGCCGGTGCTCCCGGGAGCGCGGCGACGCTCGGCGCGCTCAGCGACGACTTGACCAGCCGGGCCACCACGGCCTCGAGCTCCTTGACCTGCGCGGCGACGGCCCGACGAGTGGAACGTCCCCTGCCCTTGAGCCGGTACGCCGCCACGAGGTGCGCCTCCAGCACGATGGCGTGCTCTTCGATCTCGGTCACGAGCGGCGCGAGGGTGCTGCTGCCGGCCCCCGGCATCGCGCGCGCGGCCGCGGTGGCGCGGCGGAGGCGGCGGTGGAGCCTGGCTGACTCGCCGGTCGACACGAGCCACGAGGTCGGTGCCTTGCTCGGTGTCGAGGGCCGCAACCGGAGCTGACGCTTCAACCGGTGCCGGGCGTAGAACAGCGCTCCGACGAACATGGCGACGAACACCGCCGACGCCACCAACAACGCCACGAAGAGGTCGCGCAGCACGACGTGAGGCTATCGGTGCGCCCGCAGCTTGGGCAGTGCGGGGAGGACCGACGCCAGCTGGCCGTCGGCGCGCAGGAGACGGACCCTGCCGGCGTTGTGGTCGAGCCACGCTGCGACGCACGCCAGCTCGTCGGCGACGTCGGACGGCACGGGCTGGCCGGGCGCGGGTGCCTCCGGCGGGGGTCCAGCCGCCGGCGACACGGCCGCGGCGTCACCGTCGGGGCCGGTGCCGAGGGCCAGCTCGTCGGCGCGCCAGGAGCGCAGCAGCCGGCCACCGTCGATCTCGACGATCACCGTCGCGCCGGAGGCCGGTGCCACCTCGATCTCGATGCGGCCGCTCGCGCCCATGGCGTCGAGCCGGCGCTGGCGGCGCAGCGCGTCGACCAACGCCGCGGTGCGATCGCGCACCTCGGCTGCCTCCTCGAACCGCTCCGCGTCTGCCAGCGCCATCATGCGGGCCTCGAGCGGGTCGAGCAGCAACGAAGGGGCCACGGTCAACCCGGCGATGACGCGCCCGACGATGCCGCGGTAGTCGTCCTCGGAGATGGCGCCCGCGCACGGGCAGGTCGCGACGCCGAGCTGGGCCGAGGCGCACGGCGCATCGCGAGAGGTGCGCCCCCGCCGGATCGGTGTCGTGCAGCGGCGCAGCGGTGCCGCGGTCTCGATCGCGTCTGCGACCAGCCGGGCGACACGCGCCGAGGGCAGCGGCCCGAGGTACAGGCCTCCGTCGAGCCGCGGCGAGCGGGCGATGGCCAGGCGCGGGAAGGGCTCGCCGAGCGTGAGCTTGAGGTAGACGGCCTTCGCCCCGCGGGTGCCCTGCCGGTTGAAGCGGGGGAGCAGGCGGCGGATCAGCCGGCCCTCGAGCACCGCGGCCTCGAGCGTCGACGAGCACACCACGTGATCGATGCGCTCGGTCTCGCGCAGCAGCTGGCCGATCTTGCGGCGATCGTCGGTGGAGAAGTACGAGCGGACGCGCGAGCGCAGGTCGGTGGCCTTGCCCACGTACAGCGGACGGCCGCCGCGGTCGCGGAACACGTACACGCCGGGCCGGCGGGGGAGCGATGCGGTGAGCCGGAGCTTGGCCGCCTGCGGGTGGCCTCCCATGGACGGCAGCGCGACGAGGTCGTCGAGGCCGAGCACTCCCAACGCCGCAGCCCGCTCGAGGAGGAAGTGCAAGAGGTCGCCGGTGGCGAGCGCGTCGTCGAGCGCGCGGTGGCTCGGCCGGTGCGCGAGCCGAAGCCGCGAGGCGAGCGTGCCCAGCCGGCAGTCGGGCACCTCGTCGCGGACGAGGCGACGGGCGAGCGCGACGGTGTCGACGCGCGCGTTGGCGAGGCGCGGGTACCCGGCCCGTTCGAGCGCGCCGTCGAGGAACGCGACGTCGAAGCGGAGGTTGTGGCCGACGAGGACGCTGCCGCCGACGAACTCGAGCAACGCGGGCAGCACGGTCTCCACGCGGGGCGCGGGCAAGACCATCGTCTCGGAGATCCCGGTCAGCACCGTGATCGACGGTGGGATCGCGCAGCCGGGGTTGACGAGGGTCTGGAAGGTGCCCAGGCACTCGCCGCCGCACAGCTTCACGGCGCCGATCTCGGTGATGGCGCAGGCACCCGGATCGCCGCCGGTGGTCTCGAGGTCGACGACGCAGAACGTCACCTGGTGCAGGGGTGTGCCGAGGTCGTCGAAGGACCGCTGGCCGTGCATCGCAGCCCATTGTTGCGAACAGGTGTTCGGCGTGCAAGAACGAGTGTTCGACGGGATCCAGAAAAGGGCATCCGCTACCCTTCGCCGTCGTGGCTGGCTCCCGGTATCGCTGCACGGCGTGCGGCAACCTGACCCGCTTCGACGTGACGACGACCCGCCGGACGCGGGCCTTCCACCACTACACGGTCGGTGGCGAGCTGGCGGTCGAGGAGGAGCAGGTGCTCGCCGAGACCGTCGAGGAGGTCGCCTGCCGTTGGTGCGGTAGCGCCAGCAACGTCACCGAGGCAGTCTGATCGTGAGCACGCCGACGACCATGCTGCGGCCGGCGCTCGAGGCGGCTGTCCAGGTGGCACGGGCCGGCGAGGCGGCGACTCCTGCACAACCGGCACCGCAAGCGCTCAAGCGCTTCCTGAACTTCGCGCGGCTGCCGATCCCCGCGCTCGATGTCGCCCGACGGGTCCTCGACGAAGACGACGGGTTCAGGCAGAGGGTGGCCGCGGCCGTGGGCCAGGCGGACGTGGGAGAAGCCGGGTGGTTGTGGCTCACCCGTCCGGAGGGTTGGGAGGCTCGGGTCGACGAGCTGCGCAAGCGCATGCAGGACCTCGAGCACCACGAGCGCGAGGAGCGCACCGAGCGCGATGCCCAGCGTCGCCTCACGTTCGCGGAGGACCGGGCCCGTCGCGCCGAGGCCACGCTGACCCAGCGCGAGCGCGCGACGGCCGAGGCGCGTGCCGACGCCGACCGGGAGCGCGCTGGTCGCCAGCGCGCCGTCGCCGAGGTCGCCGAGCTCCGCGCCCAGATCGAAGCGCAGCGCGACGAGCGCAACGCGGCCGTTCGCCAGCTCAAGGAGGTCGAGGGTGAGCTGGCGCGCAAGACGGCCGAGCTCCGCCACGCCCGCCACGAGATCCGTCAGCGTGAGGCCGAGCTCGAGCAGCTCCCGTCATCGCCGCCCGTGGTCTCCGCGCCGGAGCCGGTGCGGGCGGTCGAGTCGGGTCCGGAGCGCGTGCAGCTGGCACAGACGATCGCGAAGGCCGCGAGCGCGGCCGAGCAGCTGTCCGAAGCGTTGGCGGCGGCCGCGTCGCTCATCGGTGCGCCTGCTGGTGTCGTTCCCGTGCCCGCCCCGAGCCCGGCCACGCGGGTCGCGTCGGCCCCGATGCGCGCGCCCGTGCGGCTGCCACCGGGAGTCCTCGACGACAGTGTCGAGGCGGCCGATCACCTGCTCCGGACGCCCGGGGCGCTCCTGCTCGTCGACGGCTACAACGTGTCGCAGGCCGCGTGGTTCGGCCGGCCGATCACCGAGCAGCGGTCTCGACTGGTGGACGCGCTCGCCGAGCTGCACGCGCGCACCGGCGTGGAGGTCGACGTCGTGTTCGACGGGGCCGAGCACGATCGCGTCGCGGCCACAGCGGCGCGGCCCGCGGTGCGGGTGCGGTTCTCGCCGGCGAGCGTCGAGGCCGACGACGTCGTGCTGGAGCTCGTCGCCAGGGCTCGTCTCGAACGCCCCGTCATCGTCGCGTCGAGCGACAACCGCGTTCGCGACGGCGCCCGCCGGCAGGGCGCGAACGTGGTCTCGGCGCGGCAGCTGCTCGGCGCGCTGAGGCGATGACAGGTTGAGGCGGTGACATGACGACGACGGACAGCGAGCTCGGGCTCGCTGGTGACGTCGACATCGACGTCACCGTCGTCGAGCCCGCTGAAGGCGTTCGCCGGCGATGGTCGCGGGTGGCGATCGGCTTGGTCGTGGCCTTCGTCGTCACACGCCTCGTGGCCGGCTACGTGGCCGACCATCCACTGCTCTACGGCCCTCATCGGGCCGACGGCACCGGCGACGTGCACCTCTACGACTTCTGGACCTGGCAGCTGCGCCACACGAGCGCGACCGCCTACGACTCGCTTCGCATCGAGTACCCGCCGGGCGCGCTGCCGTTCATGTTCATCCCCCGGTACATCCGGGCGTTGGACTACCGCACCGAGTTCATCGCGCTGATGGTGATCGTCGACGCCGTCGGCTTGTACGGGCTCGTTCGCCTCGCGCGACGCACAGGTGCGTGGTGGGGCGTCGTGGCCTGGATGGTGTTGATCCCTGCACTCGGACCGGTCTCCTACGCGCGCCTCGACCTGGTGGTCGCCGTCGCGCTGGTGTGGTGCATCGAGCGTGCACATGCCGGACGCTGGGGTCAGGCCGGCGCGCTGCTCGGTGTCGGCGTCGCCGTCAAGCTGGTGCCGCTGCTGTTGTTGCCCGTGCTGCTCGCCGCCGCGCCTCGCGGAGCCCGTCGATGGGTGTTGGCCGGTGCCGCCGGGGTGGTGGCGATCACCCTGGTCCCGTTCGCGTTCTCGTTGCCCGACGTGTGGCACAGCGTCGTCAGCTATCACTCCAACCGGGGCGTGCAGTCGGAGAGCACGTGGGGATCGATCCTGCTCCTCCTGCACTACTGGAACCACTACCCGGCGGACATCGTCGTCGCGTTCGGCGCGTACGACGTCAAGGCTGGGGTGGCCCCGACGTTGAAGACGGTGAGCAACGTCTTGGCCCTCACCGCGTTCGCCGGGATCACCGCGCTGGCCTGGCGCCAGCGCTCGCTCGACCCTCGTCGCCTCAGCCTCCTCGCGCTGGCGGCGATGAGCCTGTACATCTCGCTCGGTCGCGTCTACTCACCGCAGTACCTGACCTGGCTCATCGCGCTCGCCGCCGTCGCGCTCACGCTGGCGCCAAGGATGGCCCGTCCGGCGGCGGCGGTGCTGGTGGCCGTCGTCGTGCTCGCCCACATCGAGTTCCCGTTCTGGTTCTGGGACGTGGTCTACGACGAGAAGGGCGGGGCGCTGGCCGTGCTCCTGACCAGGAACGCCCTGACGCTCGCCGTCGGCGTCCTCGCCCTGTGGGGCTGGCGCCGAGAGCGCCTCGCCGATCTGGCCTGACGCGAAGCGTGCGAGCGAGACCATAGGCACTGTCACTCCCCCTGGGGATGCTGGCGCCATGGACAGCGACGGGGTGCTCAGGATCGATTGCGACGAGTGTGCGATGGAGGGCACCTCCGCGTGCGACGACTGCCTCGTGACCTTCTTGTGTGGCCAGTCCTCGGACGGTGTCGTCGTCGTCGACCTCGCGGAGGCGCGCGCCATCAGGCTGCTCCAGCGGGGCGGGCTGGCCCCCGCGCTTCGGCATCAGCCGCGCGCCAGGGCGGCACCATCGTGAGGCCGATACCAGGGCTGAGGCGTCGCAAATGGTACGGTCCCGTGGAGGGGCCCACTGGGCCGTCCGTCGAGGTCCAGGGTCACGTTCGTGCAACAGCTGCACTTGGTGGGGTTCACCACCGATCATCGGAGCCTCATCTTCAGCGTGCGTCGCGGCGCGAAGTCGGGCAGCTACGTCGTCGAGGTCGACGACGCGTTCCTCGACGCTGTCGACGGGGCGAAGTCCTTCGTCGAGGGCGCAGCCGGTTCGGCTGAAGACGGCGACGGGGGCGAGGCGTACCAGCAGGCGGCGCGGCCCGAGAGCGCGCTCACGGTTCGCGAGGTGCAGGCCCGGCTTCGCCGAGGGCTGTCGATCGAGCAGGTCGCCGTCCACGCCGGCGTCGAACCGTCCTGGATCGCGCGCTTCGCGGCACCGGTCCTCGCGGAGCAGGCATCGGTCGTCCGCGCCGTACGGGCCTCTCGCTTCGCGAAGGCGCGGCTCGGGCCGTCGGCGTCGCCGCTCGGTGAGTCCGTGTACCGCAACCTGGTCGACAGAGGCGTCACCACGCCACGCGAGGAGCTCGACCGCGGCTGGCGGGCCCGCCAGCTGGCTGACGGCCGGTGGCTCGTGATCTTCAAGTACGCGTCCCGCGGTCGAAAGCTCGAGGCGGTGTGGGAGTACGACGCGGAGACCCGCGCGCTCTCGGCTCGGGATCGGCTGGCCACGCAGCTCGCGCACCGGCCCGGTCCTGCCCCATCGGCTCGCGCCGCGGCGCAGGCGCGGCGACCCGCGACGAAGGGGACCAAGGGAACCACGGCCAGGACCCCCGCGCGCTCCCGGGCTGCGCCGGCGAGCTCGGCGCCGGAGAAGGCAGCTGCGAAGCGGGTGGCGTCGGCGCGCAAGGCGGCGAGGGCGCGCATGGAGGCAGAGGCCGAGAAGGCCACGCGCCGCAACGTGAAGGTGGCGCGCCAGGCCGCGAAACGCCCCGCTCGCGCCCGCGTCATCGAGCCCGCGGTCGTCGAAGACGAGGAGCCCGAAGAGGTCGAGACCGAGGTCGAGGAGCTCGCGCTCGAAGAGCTCGCGGTCGAAGAGCTCGCGGTCGAGGTCGAAGAGACCGAGGTGGAGGTCGAGCTCGCGGTCGAGGAGCTCGCGGAGGAGCAGCTCGCGGTCGACGAGGTCGAAGAAGAAGTGCCGGCTCCGGCTCCTGCCGCGATCTTCTTCGACGACGTCGCCGAGGTGGTCGACGAGCCGGAGCTCGCCATGCGCTGGCACCTGCCTCCGCCACAACCGGTGCCACCGCTTCCACGGCGGCGGGAGCCGTTGCGGGCCGGGCGCGGCGATGAGCTCGAGGAGCCGTCGGCCGCGCCGAAGCGGCTGTTGCGGGTCCGCACCGATCTCGCGCCGCCCGCGGACGACGGACAAGCGCCGCCGGAGCCGGCGACCGTCCCGTCGCCGCCCCCCGAACGGCGGCGAACGCGGCCGTTGCGGGCCCGCTGACCGCGGCGCACCCCCGGCAATGAACACCGACGACATCGTCCGGCTCGGTCGGGAGCTCGGCCTCGACGCGGTCGGCGTCGCGAAGGCCGAGCCCTTCACCCGGACGCGCGCCGACCTCGACGCGCGCCGCGCCGCGGGGCAGCACGCCGGCATGGGCTTCACGTACCGCGACCCCGCTCGCTCGACCGATCCCACCCGCTTGCTCCCGGGCGCGCAGTCGATCGTCGTCGGGGCCCGCGGGTACCCGGCACCGCGCCAGGCGAAGGCATCGGACCGGCCGTCGGGACGCATCGCGGCGTACACGACCGAAGACCACTACGCCCCACTGCGCACCGCGCTGCGGGAGATCGCGCGACGGCTCAAGGGCGAGGGTTGGCGGACCCGGCTCATGGTCGACGACAACGGGCTCGTCGACCGGGAGGCCGCGCATCGGGCCGGGCTCGGTTGGTACGGCAAGAGCAGCAACCTGCTCCTGCCCGGACACGGGAGCTGGTTCTTGCTCGGCTCCGTGGTCACATCGGCTCCGCTGGAGCCGGCGGCTGAGGTCGTGCCCGACGGCTGTGGCTCGTGCCGGCGCTGCCTCGACGGTTGCCCGACCGGGGCCATCGTCGCGCCCGGTGTCGTCGACGCCCGCCGGTGCCTGTCGTGGTTGCTCCAAGCGCCGGGCGACTTCCCGCGAGAGCACCGCGCCGCACTCGGCGACCGCCTCTACGGCTGTGACGACTGCCAAGAGGTGTGCCCTCCGAACCGCCGAGCGGCTGCCACCGAGATGACCACGGCGGTTGCCCCGAACGCCGAGTTGCTCGAGCTGCTCGCCGCGAGCGACACCGAGCTGCTCGCGAGGTTCGGGCGCTGGTACTTGCCCGATCGCGATCCGGATCAGATCAGGCGCAACGCGTTGCTCGTCCTCGGCAACGTTGGTGACGGCACCGACGCCGAGACCGTCGCAACCCTCGAGCGCTACCTCGCCCACCCCCGCGACCTGCTGCGCTCGCACGCCGCGTGGGCCGCGCGCCGGCTGGGACTCGATGCCCTTCTCGACGCGAGGACCAGCGACCCGGTCGTCGCCGCCGAGCTGGCGCAGTGAAGCACCTCCTGGTCACCAACGACTTCCCACCGAAGCACGGGGGGATCCAGTCGTACCTGTGGGAGCTGTGGCGTCGCCTCCCGCCTGAGGAGACGGTCGTCTTCACGACGTCGTTCGCCGGCTCGGAGGCGTGGGACGCGGAGCAGCCCTACCGCGTGGTGCGCGGCGA
>JBEEGB010000440.1:0-2964 GCA_041166585.1 Acidimicrobiaceae bacterium | reverse complement strand
GAGCCCGCTCGATCCTGCGACGGGAGACGTACTCCATGGGCGTGATCCCGTAGGTCGCCTTGAAGAGCCGCAGGAAGTGGTACTTGGACACGCAGGCGACGCCGGCCAGCTCCTCGAGGCTGAGCGGTCGGGCGTAGAAGCGGTCGGCGTGATCCCGGGCGCGGCGAAGGTGGACCAGGACATCACCAGGTGCTCGGAGCTGCTCGGTGGCCACGTGCCCATTCTGGCCGTCGACGCCGTCGAGCCGGTCCTCTTCAACAGCTCGAGGTCGAGCGCTCCGGCAGCAGCGCCGCGGTGCGGCTGGAGATGACCCACTCTCATTCACTCACTCGCCGCAAGTACGCGTTCGCGTGGGGACGCCGGGCCGGCGGAGCGTCACGATGGAGATGACGCCTCGACCGTGAGGTCGTGCGCGGTCCCCTAGGCGTGAGGTACACCTGATGGCTGGAGCGAGTGCCGGACTCCACGAGTCCGAGGATCACCTGTCGGCCGAGACGATCGACAGGCATCGCGCGATCGTCTCGATCATCGAGGAGCTGGAGGCGGTCGACTGGTACGCCCAGCGCGCGGACGCTGCTGAAGATCCTGATCTCGCAGCCATCCTCGTGCACAACGGCGACGAGGAGAAGGAGCACGCGGCCATGGCGCTCGAGTGGCTGCGGCGCCGGGATCCGGTGCTCGATCGTCACCTGCGCACGTACCTGTTCACCGACAGCTCGATCGTCGAGGAGGAGCACATGGCCGAAGCGCCTGAGAACGGCGGCGGACGCGCGTCGGATTCGCTCGATGTCGGAAGCCTGCTCGGGGAGGCACTCGCGTGAACCACCTGTTTCGTGAGCTCGCTCCGGTCTCGGACGCCGCGTGGGCCGAGATCGAGGCCGAGGCGGCGCGATCGCTGCGCAACTTCCTGGCCGGAAGGAAGGTCGTTGATCTGACCGGACCGCTGGGCTGGAACGAGTCAGCGTCCGCTCTCGGGCGGGTCGACGCATTGCCCCACCCGGTCACCGATGGTGTCGAGGCCAGTGTCCGCCTGGTGCAACCGCTCATCGAGCTCCGCACGCGCTTCACGATGGCGCGGAGCGAGCTCGACTCGATCGATCGAGGCAACAACGCCCCCGACCTCGGAGCAGTCATCGAGGCTGCGCACCGTGCTGCGCTCGCCGAAGATCATGCGATCTTCGGTGGGTACCCCGCCGGCGGCATCGCCGGGATCAGCACGCAGACCCCCCACGATCGGATCGCGATCGATGACGACTACGAAGAGTTCCCCCGCGCCGTCGCGAGCGCGGTCGCGTTGCTGCGCGCGGCTGGCGTTGATGGTCCGTTCGGTGTCGCCCTCGGACCGCGCTGCTACACCAGCGTCATCGAGACCACCCAACGCGGCGGCTACCCGGTGCTGGAGCAGCTCCGCTTGATCACCGGAGGACCGTTGGTGTGGGCGCCCGCGGTGGACGGTTCGATCGTGCTGAGCCTGCGCGGCGGCGATTTCGAGCTGGTCTCGGGTGAGGACTTCTCGATCGGCTACTCGCACCACGACGCCGACACGGTGGATCTGTTCCTGGAGGAGAGCATGACCTTCAGAGCCCACGCCCCTGAAGCCGCGGTCGTCCTCGCGCACCCGTCCTAGCAGCCGGCGCTGCACTGCGCGACAGCGACCTTCAACAGCTCGAGGTCGAGCGCTCCGGCGGCAGCAGCGCGGCGGTGCGGCTGGAGATGACCCGTTCGAGGAGCCCGATGAAGGCTTCGACCGGTTGGGGCTCGAGCTGCGTCGAGTCACGAAGGCGGACGGCCACCGTCGCGCTCTCGGCCTCCGTTCGTCCGACCACCGCGACCTACGGGACGCGACGGATCTGCGCATCGCGGATGCGCGAGGCGAGGGTGGCATCACGATCGTCGAGCTCGACCCGCACGTCTCGGTCATGCAGGCGCTGCCGCACGCTGCGAGCGTGGTCGAGCGCGTCTTCGACGACCGGGACGATCACCACCTGTGTCGGTGCGAGCCATGGCGGCAATGCGCCGTCGTGCACCTCGAGGACGTGCGCGACCATCCGCTCCATCGTGGACACGATGCTGCGGTGGATGAGGACGGGACGTTCGGACCGTTCGCCTCGCCGGAACGAGAGGTCGAACGAGACGGGGAGGTGGAAGTCGACCTGCACGGTGGAGAGCGTCTCTTCGCGGCCTTGGGGATCCTCGACCTGGAGGTCGATCTTCGGCCCGTAGAAGGCGGCCTCGCCGCTCGCTTCGTCGTACGGAAGGCCGTGGGCATCAAGGCTCTCTCGGAGCATCGCCTCGCTGCGATCCCACGTCGCCGCGTCCCCGACGTACTTCGGCCCGTCGCCCCGGAGTGAGAGCCGATAGCGCGGCACCGGGAGCGCCAAGGCGCGGTACGCCTCCGCGACCATGCCGAGGATCGAGGCGATCTCCTCCCCGATCTGCTCCGGCGCGCAGAACACGTGGCCATCGTTGAGCGTCATCTGGCGGACTCGCGAGAGGCCACCCACCACGCCGGAGCGCTCCATGCGGAACATGGTCCCGAGCTCCGCCAGTCGCACCGGCATCTCGCGGACGCCCCGAGGCTGGGCGGCGAAGACCAGGATGTGGTGCGGACAGTTCATCGGCCGGAGCACCACCTCCTCGCCCCCGACCTGCATCGGCGGGTACATGTCCTCCTGGTAGTGCTGCCAGTGGCCGGAGCGCTCGTAGAGCTGCCGCTTGCCGAGCTCCGGGGTGTACACGTGTTGGTATCCGTGGCGTCGTTCGAGGGCGACGACGAAGCGCTCGATCTCGGCGCGGATGGCTGCGCCCGCCGGCAGCCACAGGGGCAGGCCGGCACCGCACTGCTCATCGGTCGCGAAGATGCCGAGCTCTCGGCCGAGACGCCGATGATCGGGGTGTTCCATGCCATGTCCTCTCGTTGTGGGCCGAAGCCATCGAGAGGAGGCACATCCCGCCCGGGGCCAT
>JBEEGB010000439.1:0-7636 GCA_041166585.1 Acidimicrobiaceae bacterium | reverse complement strand
CGACGAAGCCGAGGAACGCAACCCGGACGAGACGACCCGGCGCGAGGCCCTGGAGACCGAGCTCCTCGAAGAAGACCGCTCCGAGGACGGCGAAGAGGTCGGCGACCACATGCCCTAACGGCAGCTCTGTGGACTCTCAGCCGTGAATTCCACGGCTGAGATTCCACAGAGTTTTCCCGCGCTCACTCTGTGGACTCTGAACCGTGATTCCCGGGACCTCAGAGTCCACAGTGGGCGAAGGGAGGGGGGCGAGGGGGGTAGGTCAGGCTTCGTCGGCGACGCCGAGGAGGCGGGCTCGGGTCACCGAGCGCATGCCACGCGACAGGCCCCACAGCGCGGCCGCCCACGCCAGGCCGCCGATGATCCACGAGACGCTGTCGGCACCGAACAGCGCTCCGGTCGACTGGCTGTAGGCCACCATGATGAGCGGAAGGCTCACCAGTCCCGACGCCTGCTGCGCCGCGGCGGTGGACTTCACCTTCGCCGACAGCCGGAGCACCAACGACAACGTCAGCGCGAGGAACGGCGGCACGACCCAGAGCATCAGCACCCACCACTGCGAGGTGGGAAAGAACCATCCGCCGACGCGTGGACCGACGATCAGGTTGACCATCAGCGAGTAGAGGCCGAAGCCGACGATGGTCGTGACGTAGCCAGGGACCAGGCTGGCGATCAGCTTGCCGAGGTAGATCTCGCGGACACCGGCGGGGGAGTGGGCGAGGAACTCGCCGGTTCCCCGTTCGCGCTCGCCGACGATCGTCGCGGCGCCGACCGCGGTCGAGATCGTGAGCGGCACGACCACCGCGACCGGAGCGAACAGGTAGACGGCCATCGCGTAGGCAGCGCGGTCCTGACCGGACGTGCCGCGGATGGCCGCCTGCGCGGACTTGGGGAGCACCTCGAGCGTCGTCGCCAGCTGGTGGACGATGTCCACGTTGCTCACCCGTGTCACGACGAGCAGCAGGATCGTCGGGATCAGGAAGAAGAAGATCCCGCCGAGCGCGACCATCGGGATCCAGAAGTCGCGGGCCTGGATGAGCTGCTTGAGGTCGGTGCGGGCGACGGTGCGGACTCGCTGCCAGTCGATCTTCATGACTCACCGTCCCTCGAGGCCGCGAACGGATCGCGGAAGCGACGACCGACTCGGTTGCCGCTGGTCACCTTCTTCACATCCGCGAGCGGCGTCGGGTCGCGGGGGACGGCCACCTCACCGGACGGCGTGACGCCGGTGGCTCGGCGTCCCCGCACCGCGAAGTACAGGTCTTCCAGGGTGGGCGTGTGCGGCTCGACCCGTGTCAGGCGAACGCCGTCCGCGGCAAGCGCGAGCACGAGCTCAGGGACGCGGCCCATGTCGTCGATCTGCACCGATGCCAGCTCTCCGTCGGCCCGGTCGTAGTTGAGGACGCCCTCGGCTCTCGCCAGGCGGTCGAGCGTGGAGCGATCCTCGGCGTCGAGGCGGACGACCGCGCCTGGCCAGTAGCGCTTGGTCAGCTCGCCGGGGCTGCCCGACACGAGGTCGCGCCCGTCCTCGAGGATGACGACCCGGTCGGCCAAACCCTCGGCCTCGAGCAGCAGGTGGGTGCACATGATGACGGTGGCGCCGGTGGCGGTCATCTCGCGGATGAGGTCGAGCACCGCGTGCGACGACTCGGGATCGAGACCAGAGGTGGGCTCATCGAACAAGAGCAGCTCGGGACCGTGCAGCACCGACCGGGCCAGCGCCAGGCGGGTCTTCATGCCGGTCGAGTAGCCGCCCGCCTGCTGCGCGAGCGCGTGATCGATCCCGAACCGGGCCGCGGACTCCACGATCGCCGCACGAGCAGCAACGCCGCGCCCGAGCCCGTAGAGCTCGGCGGAGTACGCGAGGTTGTCGTAGCCCGAGAGCCGGTCGTAGAGGGACGGCTTGGCCGACACGACGCCGCAACGTCGGCGCACGGCCTCGCCGTCGGCGTCCGGGTCGAGGCCGAAGACCCGGACCGTCCCCTGGTCGGGGTTCAGGGCGCCGGTGACCATCCGGATCGCGGTGGTCTTGCCGGCACCGTTCGGTCCGAGGAGCACGGTGATCTGCGCCTCCGGCACCCGAAGGGTCAGGCCGGCCAGGGCGGGGTTGTCGCCGAAGGAGCGGTGCACCTGGTCGAGCTCGACGGCCACCCCGGGTTCGGCCATGCGCGGCACGGTAGGGGCTTCGGGCGCGGTCAGGGTCACCTGTTGCCATCGGTCAGAGTGGTGATGGTCCTGAGCGCGCTCCCCATCCGCGTCGCCCGGTGGCGCAACGACTAACGTCGAACTCGTGTTCGTGCTCGGCATCGATCCCGGCCTGTCGCGCTGCGGCTACGGCTGCGTCGAGTCGGCGCCCGGTGGCGCGCGCCCGATCGCCGTCGGCGTCCTCACCACCCCACCGTCATCACCGCTGCCGGAGCGCCTCGCGGAGCTCCAGCGCGAGCTGCGCGCGCTCATCGCCGAGCTGCACCCTGACGTCGTCGCGGTGGAGCGGGTGTTCTTCCAGGTCAACGTGCGCACGGCCATGTCGGTGGGTCAGGCCAGCGGCCTGGCCATGGCCGAAGCGGCGAGCGCCGGGTGCGAGGTGGCGCAGTACTCGCCGAACCAGGTGAAGGAGGCAGTCGCGGGCACGGGAAGCGCCACCAAGGACCAGGTCGAGCGCATGGTGCAGACCCTGCTGGGCATCTCGCAGCCGCTCCGTCCCGTCGATGCCGCTGACGCGGTCGCGCTCGCGCTGTGCCACCTTGCCCACGCGCCTCGCCTCGCACGGGTCGCCGCCGCGAAAGGAGCAGGCCGATGATCGGATCGTTGCGGGGGACCATCCTCGAGCGCGGGGACGCTGAGCTGCTGATCGAGGTCGGGGGTGTCGGCTACCGCGTCGTCGTCACGCCCGCCACCGTCGTCGTCATCGGCACCGTGGGCGACGAGGTGCTCGTCCACGTGCACCACCACGTCCGCGAGGACGCCCACCTCCTGTACGGCTTCCCGACGCGAGACGAGCGCGTCTGCTTCGAGGCCCTCATCGGCGCCCACGGTGTCGGGCCGGCCCTCGCGCTCGCCATCCTCTCGGTGCACTCGCCCGAGTCGTTGCGCCGCACGCTGCTCGACGACGACATCGCGTCGCTGTGCCTCGTCCCCGGGGTCGGGCGCAAGACCGCGGCGCGCCTGCTCGTGGAGCTGAAGGAGCGCCTGGCGGTGCCCGACCTCGACCTCACGCCGAGCGCGAACGGATCCACCACCTCCCGCGTCCCGTCGATCCGGGCCGACGTGCGCGACGCCCTCGGCGGGCTCGGCTACGGGCCGGACGAGGTGCGTGAGGCGCTCACCGACCTGCCCGACGAAGGCGACGTCTCGCTGCTGCTGAAGCTCGCCCTCCAGCGCCTGGCCATGGCCCGGCGCTAGGGACGCATCATGCGCGAGGAGCTCCTCAACCCTGAACCGGCCCCCGGTGAGGACGTCATCGACGAGCCCGGCCTGCGCCCGCGCCGGCTCGAGGAGTTCGTGGGCCAGACCGAGCTGAAGGAGCACCTCTCGATCATTCTCGAGGCCGCTCGCCGTCGCGGCCAGGCGTCCGACCACCTGCTGTTCGCGGGCCCGCCTGGTCTCGGGAAGACCTCGCTCGCCGGCATCGTGGCCAACGAGCTCGACGTGCGCTGCCACATCACCTCGGGTCCTGCCATCGAACGGGCCGGCGATCTGGCCGCCATCCTCACGAACCTCGACGAGGGCGATGTCCTCTTCATCGACGAGATCCACCGCCTCGCGCGGGCCGTGGAAGAGGTGCTGTACCCCGCGATGGAGGACTTCCAGCTCGACATCGTGCTGGGCAAGGGGCCCGCGGCGCGTTCGATCCGCCTCGACCTCCCTCGGTTCACGCTGGTCGGCGCCACCACCCGCACCGGGCTCATCACGGGGCCGCTGCGTGACCGGTTCGGGCTCGTGGCCCGCCTCGACTTCTACGATCCGAGCGAGCTCGAGCTGATCGTCACGCGCGCTGCGAGCATCCTCGGCGTCACCGTCGATGCCGACGGTGCGCGGGAGATCGCGCGGCGGGCTCGAGGGACACCGCGCATCGCCAACCGGCTGCTGCGGCGCACACGCGACTTCGCGGAGGTGCGTGGCGCCGGGATCGTGGATGGACCCACCGCGCACGAGGGCCTCACCGTGTTCGGTGTCGACGAGCGTGGCCTCGACAAGGTCGACCGCGCCGTGCTCTCAGCATTGTGCGTGCGCTTCGGTGGTGGGCCGGTCGGGCTCAAGACCCTGGCCATCTCCATCGGCGAGCCGGAGGAGACCGTGGAGGACGTCTACGAGCCGTTCCTCATCCAGCAGGGGTTGCTGATGCGCACGATGCGTGGTCGCATCGCGACCCCGGCAGCGTGGACGCACCTCGAGCTCGAGGTCCCCAAGGTCGACGCAGGCGAAGGAGCGCCCCCGGGCCTCTTCGGCTGACGGGCTTCGCCGTCAGTAGCAGATGGTGAGCGCGGGGCCGGTCGACAGGCAGAGGCCGTAGCGCCTCGTGTTGGTGTCGATGCCGGAGCTCTTCGCGGACGCCATCGGGATGGCCAGGAGCAGGAGGGCGACGACCACGGCGGCGACGATCCGGACGGGGTGCTTCATGGGTTCGCTCCTGGTGCGGCGGGGATGAGGGGGGTGATGGCGTTGATCACGAGCTGGGCGGGGTCGGCGCCGAGGAACCCGGGACCGAGGGGCGTGTAGATCGGCATCTCCTCGGCCTGCCGCTTGGCCTGCATCTGGCCCTCGGGGGTCGTGAAGATGTCGACCCCGCCGACCGATGCGTCAGGAGCGACCTCCGACGGCGCAGCAAGGGCGGCGGACGTGGAGGCGGCCGCGGGCGCCGCGGCCGGCGGCGCGGCGACGATGGCGGGTGCGCTCGGGTCGTAGAGCGCGGGCTCCGACGCAGCCGCAGACGCCACGGCGGCCGGAGCCGAGGTGCGCGGCGCGCCCGGCGGGTTGCTCTGGATGAACGGCACGAGCACCACCCCGATGGCCACGAGCCCCGCGATGGCGGGCGCCGCGACGTGGGAGACGTGCTCAGGACGAGCGGCGGCGGCCTTCGAGCGAAGCCGGACGAGGCCGAGGTACACCCACCCGATCACCGGCAGCGAGGCGAGGCGGGTGCCGCTGCTGACGGCCATGAACTCGCGGCGCAACGCCTTGCGGGCCCGGTGCAGGAGCGCCTCGACGGTGGTGACCGGGACGTCGAGGTGCTCAGCGATCTCTTGGTAGGTCCAGCCCTGCTGCTCGCGGAGGTCGAGGACCTCCCGGTGGCGTGGAGCCACGCGGGCCATGGCCTGGCCGAGGTGGTGGTGATCGACCGCGGCGAACACCGCATCGTGGTCGGGCTCGACCGATCCGAGATCGATGTCCGCCGAGGGCTCGACCCGCGAGGTCCGGCGGTGGTGGTCGATGCAGAGCCGCCCGGCGATGACGGTCATCCACGGGTAGAAGCGGCGCTCGCCGGCGAACTGCGGCATCGCCCTCAGGGCCCGGACGAACGCCTCCTGGGCAAGCTCCTCGGCGATGTGGCGGTCGCGGACCCGGCGCATGCAGTACAGGTGCAGCCGTGGGTAGTACCGGCGGTAGAGCTCGTCGAACGCGCCCTCATCGCCCTGCTGGTAGCGCAGCACGAGGAGCCGGTCCCGATCGATGTCGGCACCCTGCCCCTCATAGAAGTATTCAGCTTGGATCGCCACCTCGACCCCCGACCCTCATCGTCTGCGTCGTCGTATTCCTGTGTACGTGAAGCCGTCCGAGCCACTGACGGACGCAGGTACAGTTCGCCCTCGCCGCACCCCGTTCCTGCCCGAGCGCGGGACGAGGTGCCGGGCCTCCTGATGGACACCGCCGACCTCGACTACGACCTGCCGGCCGGCGCGATCGCCCAGGTTCCCGCCGAACCCAGGGACTCGGCGCGCCTGTTGGTCGACCGGGGCCCCTCCTGTCGGCCTGAGCACCGGCGGGTGGCCGATCTGGCGGACCTGCTGCGGCCCGGTGACCTGCTGGTGGTCAACGACACCCGCGTCCGGTCGGCCCGGCTTCGCCTCCACAAGGCGACGGGCGGTGAGGTGGAGGTGCTCCTGCTCGAGGAGCTCGACGGCGGAGACTGGGATGCCCTCGTTCGTCCCTCACGCAAGGTGCGCCCGGGCACGGTTCTGACCGGCTCGGGCGGCGACGGCCTGTCCGTCGAGGTGGGGGACGACCTGGGCGGTGGGCGTCGCCGTGTCACCGTGACGGGCGACCCGTCGGCCTCCGGTGAGGTGCCGCTGCCCCCGTACATCCACACGGCGCTGCGCGACCCGGAGCGCTACCAGACGGTGTACGCCCGCCGTCCGCGCTCGGCCGCGGCGCCGACCGCCGGCCTGCACCTCACCGACGCGGTGCTCGACCGGTGTCGCGCCAAGGGTGTTGCGGTTGCGTCCGTCGAGCTGGCCGTCGGGCTCGACACGTTCAAGCCGCTCACGGTCGAGCACCTCGAGGACCACGTGATGCACTCCGAGGCGTTCACGGTCAGCGCCGACGTGATGGGCGAGGTCGACCGCGCGTCGCGCGTCGTCGCCGTGGGCACGACCGTCGTGCGCGCCCTCGAGAGCGCAGCCGCGTCGGGGCGTCTGGAAGGTCGCACCGACCTGTTCATCACGCCCGGGTTCGAGTTCAAGGCCGTGGACGTGTTGATGACCAACTTCCACGTCCCCCGCACCTCGCTGCTCGCGCTCATCGCGGCGTTCATCGGTCCGCGCTGGCGCGACGTGTACGCGCTCGCCCTCGCCGAGGGTTACCGGTTCCTGTCGTTCGGGGATGCGATGCTCCTCGAGCGGAGCCCGGCGTGAGCGGGCCGGTCGCGCTCACCATCGAGGCGCATGACGGCATGGCTCGGGCGGGAAGGGCGGTGCTCGCCACGGGCCGGAGCTTCGAGACGCCTGGGTTCATGGTCGTGGGCACACGGGGCGCGGTGCGCGCCCTCGATGCGTTCGACCTCACCCGCTTGGGCTGTGAGGTGGTGCTGGCGAACACGTACCACCTCATGCTCAAGCCCGGCGCTGACGTGATCGAGGGCATCGGTGGCCTTCATCGCTTCACCGGCTACGACGGTCCGATGCTGACCGACTCAGGCGGCTTCCAGGTGTTCTCGCTGTCGCCGAAGGTCGACGACGACGGGGTCACGTTCCGGTCCACCTACGACGGCGGATCGCACCGGCTGACACCGGAGCTCGCGGTAGCGGTACAGGAGCAGCTGGGCGCCGACATCCAGATGGTGCTCGACGTGTGCTCGCCGCTGCCGTCGCCTCCTTCCGTCGTGCGTCTCGGCGTCGAGCGCACGGCCGCGTGGGCGCAGCGCGCGCGTGCCGCGCACCGTCGAGCGGACCAGGCTCTGTTCGGCATCGTGCAAGGCGGCACCGACCTGGTCCTCCGACGTGAGAGCGCAGAGCGCACCGTCGCCGGTGACTTCGACGGCTACGGCATCGGTGGCCTGTCGGTGGGGGAGACGAGGGAGGAGATGAACCCCGCGCTGGTCGCCGCCACCGGTGCGCTGCCCACCGATCGCCTGCGCTACCTGATGGGCGTCGGCGATCCGGCACGCCTCGTCGACGCGGTGGCGGCCGGCGTCGACCTC
>JBEEGB010000438.1:0-4796 GCA_041166585.1 Acidimicrobiaceae bacterium | reverse complement strand
AAGTCGCCGTCGTGGCTCGTGTCGAGAGGGATCTCCCTGTCGCCCGAGGGGCGACGAGTGTTCCCCCGGCTCACGGTGGGCCAGAACCTCCAGCTCGGGGGGTGGGTGCGGCGCCGCTCGAGCGGCGTCGTGCGAGAGCAGCGCGAGCTCGTGTACGACTACTTCCCGCGGCTGGCCGAGCGCGAGGGCCAGCTGGCGGGGACGCTGTCCGGTGGTGAGCAGCAGATGCTGGCCATCGGGCGAGCGCTGATGTCTCGTCCCGGTCTGCTCCTCGTCGACGAGGCCTCGCTCGGCCTGTCGCCCACCGTCGCCAAGATCGTGTTCGAGGTGATGAAGCGCATCACGAGCGACGGCACCACCGTCCTCATCGTCGAGCAGAACGCCGGTGTGCTGCCGTACGCCGACCGGGCGCTCATCATGGAGAAGGGAACGCTCGTCTACACCGGTGTGGGCGACGAGATCCGCAACGTCGACCTGCGCGCGACCTATCTCGGGGGATGAAACGATCATGAGACAACAGCTCGGGCGGCTCGGTGGTCAGCTGGGGGTGGGGCTCTGCCTCGTCGGCTTCCTGCTGGTCTTCCTCGGTTGGAACGGCGCGGCCAGCCGCAACTTCCTCCCGGCGCAGTTCCCCTACCTCATCTCCGGTGGGATCACCGGGCTGTGCCTCGTCGTGGTCGGGACGGGAACGATCGTCGTACAGAACCAACGAGCCGACCGCGCCGCTCTCCAGAAGACGCTCGAGCAGCTGATCGACGCGGTCGAGCACTCGGGTGGGCTGCGAACGAACGGCGCGGTCACCAAGAGCACGTCGGACGACCTCGTGGCCGGCCGCGACTCGTATCACCGGGCCGACTGCAGGCTCGCGCAGGGACGGGCGGAAGCGACGCCCATCACCGTGGCAGAAGCGCTCGAGCGCGGCCTCGAACCCTGCCGCGTCTGCAACCCGCCGAAGACGATCGAGACCGCGACGGTCGAGCCAGCGACCGCCGAACCGGCGGCCGGCAAGGCGAAGTCTCGACGGGGCAGCCAGCTCCGCGCCCAGTAGGCGCAGCTGACGCTCGGTCAGGTCACGCGCCGGGGTGCGTCCACCCGCTGGCGAACAGCTGGGCCCTGCGGTCGAACAGCTCCTCGGCCGCCGCCTGGGCGGTCGCTCGCACCGCGGCGACGTCGAACGTGGTCGGGTGACCGGCCGCGAGGAGCCGGCGACCGTCGACCCAGACGTCACGGACGTCGCGGCCGGACGCCGCGAACACCACGTGGGCGGCGGCGTTGAAGTCCGCCCCGTGCAACACAGGCGTCGTATGCAGGCCCATCAGGTCGATCGTGATCACGTCGGCGCGCTTGCCCACCTCGAGCGAACCGGTCACGGCGTCGAGGCCGAGGGCGCGGGCACCGTCGATGGTGGCGATCGTGAGGACGTCCCACGGGTCGCCGCTGGTGGGGTCGAGGGTCGTCACCTTCTGCAGCAGCGACGCGAACTTCATCTCCTCGACGAGGTCGGTGTTGTTGTTCTCCTTCTCGCCGTCGCTGCCGAGGCCGACGACCACGCCGGCTCTGCGCAGGTCGCCGACGCGCGCTGCTCCCGAGGAGAGCTTCATGTTCGAGCAAGGGCAGTGGGCGACCGAAGTGCCCGTCGAGGCCAGCAGCTCGATCTCCACGTCCGACAGCCACACGCAGTGGGCGACGACCGTGCGCTCGGAGAGGACGCCGCGCTGGTGGAACACCTCGATCGGCCTGCGCCCCCACCGGGCAAGCGACTCCTGCACCTCCCACAGCGACTCCGACGAGTGCGTGTGCAGGCCCGTGTCGAACTCGTCCATGAGCGCCACCGCGGCGGCGAAGCACTCCTCCGAGCAGTACATGAGGTGCTCGAGGCCCACCCACGTCCGCACCCGTCCATCGGCCGCGCTGCGGTGGGACTCCAGCAGGCGGCGGTTGGTCTCGATCGTCTCGAACCAGTCGAACACGCCGTCGGCGACGTAGGGCACGAGCGTGGCGCGGATGCCGAGCTCCTCAGCGGCGTCGGACGAGCCCTCCATGAACCGCCACATGTCCATCACCGACGTCGTCCCCGCGAGGAGCCCTTCGGCGTAGCACTGCATCGATGCTGCCGCGGCGATCTCGGGGGTGAGGGCCTTGTGGGCGGGATCGACGTAGGTCTTCAGCCAGTCCCACAACGACATCGACTCGGCCGTGCCCCTGAGCAAGCCGGAGTGCAGATGACAATTGTGCAGCCCGGGCAGCACCACGTGGCCGGACGCGTCGACCACGTCGGCGTTCGCCGCGCGCGGGTCCGCGTCGATGACCTCGACTGAGCCCACCGCGACGATCAGGTCACCGTCGATGAGCACCGAGCCTGGGTCGAGCTGAGAACCGGCACCGCCGGTCATCGGCAGCACGATGCCGTTGCGGATGAGCGTCGTCACGACCGCACGATGGCCGCCCTTCAACAGATCGTCAACCTCGACACGAGCGGTACGCTCCGGGGCGATGGCGCGACGACACCCGATGCTCGTCGCGATGGCGCCGGTGGCGGAGGCGTTGGGAGCGACCGTGGTGTCGGCGACGAGGGTGCGCGCCAGCGACATCCCCCTGGAGTGGGAGGGCGAGCTCGTCGGCGGCCTGCGCCTCCCCGGCGTCCACGGGACGCTCGATCGGATGGTGGCCGCAGTCGAGCTCGAGCTGGCGGCACCGCTGCACGAGCTGTCGAGGGAGGACAAGCAGCGGGCGGTGCAGCTGCTCGACGAGCGCGGCGCGTTCCAGCTGCGCAAGGCGGTCGAAGCCGTCGCCGACGCCATGGGCGTCAGCCGCTTCACCGTCTACAACTACCTGAACGCCCGCTGACGCTCGACGTAGCGGCCGGCGCCGGGTTCACCGACGAAGGTGCCGTCGCGGGCGACGACTCGACCTCGTGACAGGACCAGTGACGGCCAGCCGAGCACATCGGTGCCCTCGTAGGGCGAGTGGTCCACGGCCATGTGCAGCGCGGCCGCGGCGAGCGACTGGCGGCGCTGCGGGTCCCAGAGCACCACGTCGGCGTCCGCCCCGGCCCGCAGGTTGCCCTTCGCCGGCCACAGCCCGAAGGTCCGCGCCGGTGCCTCGGCGCAGAGCCGCACCCAGTCGGCGGCCGTGATCCGGCCCGCGGTGACGCCCTCCCAGACGAGGCCCATCCTGGTCTCGATGCCCGGCAAGCCACCTGGGATCTCCGTGAAGTCGGCCCATCCCTCCGGACGAGCACGCACCCCGGCCCGGCGGTCGGCCACGGTGAACGGGCAGTGGTCGGTCGCGACCGCGTGGATGGTGCCGTCGGCCATGCCGTGCCACAGCTCCTCGGCGTGCCACGGGTCGCGGAGCGGAGGTGTGCACACGAAGAGGTCACCGTCCGGGCCGGCCATCCGCTGCGTGTCGAGGTAGAGGTACTGCGGGCAGGTCTCGGCCAGCACGCTGATCTCGCGCTCGTGCGCCTCGCGCACCGCCGCGAGCGCAGGAGCGGACGACAGGTGCACGAAGTAGGCGCTCGCCTCCGCCCGCTCAGCCAGTGCCGACGCGCGCCGGACCGCAGCCGCCTCGAGCTCCGCGGGCCGGGTGGCCGCGTGCTCGAGCACACCGGTGCGACCTTCGGCCAGCGCCCGTCGTCGCAACGCCTCGATGCCACCCCCGTCCTCACAGTGGAGCGTGACCAGGCCGCCGTGCCGTGCTGCGATCCGCATGATGTCGAGGATCACGTCGTCGTCCACCTGCAGCAGCTCCGGGTACGCCATGTAGAGCTTGAAGGACGTGACGCCGGCCTCGACGCAGGCCGCGATCGACCGCTCGGGCACCCGTTCCGTGAAGGTCATGTGCAGCCCGTAGTCGACGTTGCTCGGCTCGGCCCACCGGCGCCATGTCGTCATCGCGTCCATCGGGTCCTCGCCCCGGTACGCCGTGACGTAGTCGATGATCGTCGTGGTGCCGCCGATCGCGGCGGCCCGGGTACCCGTGTTGAAGTCGTCGCTCACACGCACTTGGCCCACGGGGAGGTGCAGGTGGGTGTGCACGTCCACCCCGCCGGGCACGACGAGCGTCCCCGCGCAGTCGAGCACCTCCTCGCCGCTGCCCTCGACGAGCGCCGGCCCGGTCTCCGCGATCCGGCCATCCCGCCCGATCCGCACATCGGCGCGACGCTCCCCGTCGACGTCGATCACCGTCCCTCCGCGCAGCAGCACGCCGGTAGTCTCCCCGGTCGATGACGCTGAGGGTCGAGTTCACGGTGGAGCCGTTCGTCGAGGGCTCCCCCGGCCCCCATGTCGACGCCGCCGTCGCGGCCGCCCGGGAACACGGCCTCGAGGTCGACTTCGGACCGTTCGGCACGACGATCGAGGGCGACGACAGCGCTGTGCTGGCGGCCATCGATGCCGTCGTCCGCGCCGCCATGGGCACCGGCGCCTCGCGGGTCAGCGTCCAGGTCTCTCGCGCCGGCTGACCTGTTCACGAACACGTCACGCAGCCACGTTGACAATCTGTTGAAAGCGGTTGAGGCTTTCGGCTCCATGCCGGTCGTCCTGCCCACCAGCCTCGAGGAGGCCGTCGCCGCGCTCGGCGCGCGTCCCGACGCGCTGGTGCTGAGCGGCGGGACCGATCTGATGGTCGAGGTCAACGACGGCCGGCGCCGGCTCGAGCACGTGGTGGCGCTGCGTCACGTCAATGAGCTGCGGGGCTGGCACGTGGACGGCAACGAGCTCGTGCTCGGCGCCGCGACCACCTACACCGACCTGCTCGCGCCTGAGCTCAAGGCACTCGCACCCGCGCTGGCG
>JBEEGB010000437.1:0-7377 GCA_041166585.1 Acidimicrobiaceae bacterium | reverse complement strand
ACTCGGTGTTGTCGAGGCGGGACTGCACGGCCGGATCATGAGCCTGGTGGTGGGCCTGCTCGCGGGTGCCGAGCTTGCCCACAGCCATCACGCCGTCGACCAGGCGGTCAGTCCACGAGCGATCGAGGTAGAAGAAGCGGATCGACTCGACAGGCAGGAGCCGTTCGTCGGGGACGAGGTACTCGAAGGGCACGCCGACGAGCACGCGCAGGTGGGCGAGGAACGACTCGAGGTACGGCGGCAGCTCGGACTCGGGCGCCGCCTCGGGCACCTGGCGCTTGTCCTCGATGCGCTCGCGTAGCGCCTCGGGTGCCACCGACCAGGGGACGCGCATCAGATCTCTCCTCGGTCGGTCCGCGCCGTTCGCGCACCATCCAGTCGCGCGATGCCCTCCGCGTCACGGGCGGCCTCTTCGAAGGACGCGAACAGCGGCGCGGTTTCGACTGCGTCGACGGTGCTGCTCATCACGTCCGCGTTCAGGAGCCGCACGGCGTCGGCCCGACTCGGCAGGCGCCACGCGGCCTGCACCAGATCGGGGTCGAGCCCAGGGGCACCCGCGATCAGCTCGGTGCGGTACGGGTCGGCCACCGGGCCGACGTTCTGGGTCACGCGATCGAGGACCCCCGCAGCGAGCACCGGCAACACCGCCTGAGGCAGAGCATCGAGCAACGCGGCCGGCAGCATCGCGGGCAAGCGGTTCGTGACGAGCCGCAACACGTCGCACCGTGCACCCGCGTGGTACGCGCCGCGACGCCAACGCATGAGCTCCACACCGAGGCGTTGGTCGGCGGCCGCGAGCAGCCGCCCCACCTCGAACGCGGCCGCGTACGACACGTCCTCCGCGCCCGTCTCGGGCGACACCCGCCGCGCCTGATCCGCGCTGTGGTACGGACCGAGCGTGTCCCGGCTCAGCTGGTCGGGCACCAGGGGCCCGCGGTACCACACGGCTTCGTCGACCCCCGCCCGACCGTGCAGGGTCAACGGCATGTGCCCGGTGTCCGCCACCACCGGCTGACCCGAGGTGGCGACGGTGCCGATCATCCCCACGTCCAACGCCTGCATGAGCTCGGGGAACGTGCCGGACCCGTCGTCGTCGAACTTCCACCGGTGCAGCAGCACCAGGCGAGCCCGGTTCTCGACCCAGGCGATGCCGCCGAACACGTCTCCACCGAGCCGGCCGTGGCCCACGATCTCGACCTTCGGGTCCATCACCACCGCGTCGCCCAGCGCTCCTCGCGTGGAGCCGACATCGCGGAACGTGCCGAGCAACCCGGGGCCGAGATCGCGCACGGCGTCGCTGGCGTCAGCGTCGGCGAAGAACGAGCTCTCGAACACGTCGCCGCCAACGGTGGGTCCGGCCGGCGCGACGGGCGGCGGCGTGGCGGGGACGACGTCGGTGCGGCCCTCGAGCGACACCAGGCAGGCAACGCTGGTCGTGCCTGGCCGGGGCAGCCGGTTGGCCACGACGACCGCGAACCACCCGTCGCTGTCGCCCGCGGCCAGCTCGCGGTCGTCGACGTTGACCTGACGGACGTGCGTGAGGAGCGACACCTCCTCCATCGACGGCATCACGTCGTGGAGCACGTCGTGGTCGACCTCCACCGCGTCGCACAGCACGCCCGCGGGCCGGCCGAGCCGGGTGAAGACCTCGGGCGGGACGACGTCCTCGAGCGGCTGCTGATCGAGGATCGTGCACTCGTCTTCCTCGAACAGCAGGAGTGCCATCCACGGTGCGGCCGGATGCGCCGGGTCGAGCACGCGCTCCCACGGCAAGGTGCGGCGACCGAGCACCACATGGGGAAGGCTCAGGTGGAACGGGCCGTGCGCGTTGCGGGGCGGCACCATCCCCGCCACCTCGCTCGGGGGCAGGGCGAAGCGCGGCGCGTCGACGTTGAAGAAGCGATCGCGGGCGAGCTGCTCGGTCGTGGGGGTGCCGTCGAAGCGGGCCTCGGCCGTGGCGGTGAGCTTGTACTGGCCCGCCGGCAACGGCGGCTCGATGGCGTCCCACAGGTACATCGAGCCGATCGGCGGCGGCGTGGTGTCGGCCATCAGTGCTCCTCTTCGTCGCGTGCGGGCGGCGCCGTGATGGCGACGATGATCGAGCCGTCGGGCGTCGACGGACCATCGGGCACGAGGTCCTCGGGCACGCCCGCGCTGAAGCGCGTCGCCCACTCCACGGCTCGGCCCGTGAGACCAACGGTGCCGGCCACCTGCCAACCCGCCGCGCTCATCACCGCCACGGTGATCGAGCTGGTTCCCTCGTCGACACCGGTCACGTCGTAGAGCAGGGCGCGCTGCCGGGACGAGTCGACCTGCACAGGCTCGCTCACCGTCGCGCCGGTGACGGCCACCGCCAGGTCGCCGTTGTCGGCCGCCACCTGGTCGGCGAGGTCGAGGAGGACCACCACGACCTGGGTGCGCGTGGGCAACGCCGTCTCGGTCCCTCGCCCGGCGACCACCTCCGACGCCCGGACCATCGCGGTCGTCCCGCGCTGGCCGCGGCGCCGCGTGTCGGCGGGTCGGGACAGCCGCAGCGACGCGTCCTGGCACAGCAGCGTGAGCGCGCCCACCTGGGCCACGTGCGACGCTGCCACCCAGCCCGACGATCCACGCACCGCGCCGCGGCCGAGGCACGTGGCGACAACCGTCGCCGTGCGGTCGGGCGCCGTGATCGGACCGCGTCCGCCCGCGGTGTGCCTGACGGCGAGCACCGCACCCGTGCGCGACAGGAACGTCACGCGGCCGACGGCGTCCTCAGGGTCGTTGGCCACGCTGACGGTCGCCCCACCCCAGTCGCCGGGCAGGTCCCACACGTGCACCGTCCCCGCGCGCACCACCACGCCCTCGCCCATCACGCCGCTCGCCGCCGCGCCCAGCGCCTCGTGGTCGCGCGCGCTCGTCGCCGTGCCGATCTCGGCGGTGCGGATCGTGCGGGGCGCACTCGCGGCTTCCGTGGGCCGTGGCGCCCGCGGGTCGGGGATGCGATGGAGGCGGGCGCCCGCCACCGTGGGCATGCTCGGCGGTGCGGTTCGGCGCACGCCCTCCGCGGGCGCGGTGTTGGCCACTCGCGTCGACGCGGCCGGCGCCACCACCGACACGGGCGCAGGACGGCTTCGCAACACCGCTCGCAGTCGCGGCTCCTCCAAGGGGAGGGCGTCGACCACGGGCCGCTCGATGTCGGTCGGCTCCGGCCGGCCGACGGGTTCCATGGTGAGCCCGGTCGCCAGCGGGGTGACGAGAGGCGGCGCCGAGCGGCGCCGAATCGACGCCACTGCGAACGCGGGTGGTGCGCCGGCACCGAGGCCGGCGGTCGCGCGCGCCGCCAGCGTCGACGGCGAGCGCGCTTCGAGGAGGGCGGCGGCGAGATCGATCATCGTCGTCGAGCCCGCGCCGGCGCTGATGGCTGCCACGGCCCCGGCCGCGACACCCGCGGTCTGCAGTGCCTGCACGCGCGCGGGGTTCGACGCGGCCGCGAACGGCAACGGACGGGCCTCCTCGGGGATGTCGTCCACCAGCGTGGCGATCGGGATGAGCGCGCTGCGATTGCGGGGCTCGGCGACGCCGATCACGGTCAGGCCGGTGATGGCGTTGACGTTGCGCGCCGCGGCGGGCACCGAGTCGTTGTACTGCCAGGTCGCCTCCGGGACGGGTGTGACGACGGGAGCGACGAGCCAGCGAACGGCGAGGATCGCGACCGCACTCCCGTCCGCCTTGGCCAGGCCCAGCCGCACGATGGTGGTGACCACCCGGTCGCCCATCGGCGCAAGGTCGATGTCGCCGACCGCCGCGTCGGCGTGCTCGGTGCCCGAGAGGAAGTCGACCCAGCGCTCCGCGGCCAGGCGCGTCTCGACGACGAACGTGTACTCGGCGCCGACCTTCCACGGCTCGGTCTTCGTGCCGGCGGCCGCGGCCGCGCCGGGTGGGTCGACCGGCAACAGCCCCTTGGCGACGCGCGCGTTCGTGGCCGCACCCGACGGATCGCCGGCGATGACGTACTTGTCGCGGAACTGGTTCCACGTCAGCACATCGCGCGTGGCCGGCGCGCTGCCGAACGGGATGGTGAGGCTGAGGACCCAGTAGTCGATGCTGACCGAGCCGTGGAGCGGCGGCCCCAACAGGTGCAGCTGGGCTCCGAGCGACACCGACACGTGGATCCGCACGCAGCCGAAGAAGCAGATCTTCGCAGTGAAGTCGACACCGACGGTAACACCGATGTCGACGGCGTAGTGGAACGGATCCCACGAGATGAGCACGTCGGCGTAGGCGATGAACCAGGCCCGCACCGGGCCCGCTTCGAACGACGCCTCCAGCCGGCCGCCCAGCATCACGCACGAGTTGGTCAGCGCGAAGTACGCCTCCCCCTTGACGAGGAGGTTGTCGTCGACGCGCCAGCGGAACCCGAGGCGAGGCACGACCGGGAAGCGGTCGGGCTTCTGGAACGACGGGTGGTAGCCACCCAACGTCAGCACGAACTGGGCTTCGCGGAACCACATGAAGAACGCGAAGCCGCCGGTGAGCTGGCAGTCGCGCGTGAAGACCCAGGAGTTGTCGGTGAGCTGCGCCTGCACCGACAGCAGCCCCTCCTCGGTGCTGAACCGTGCCTTCAACGCCAGCTCCACGCTCACCACTGCCGCGTCCGCATCGGGCAACGCCATGCGGGACACGCCCAGAATCCCGAGCTCGAAGCCGCGATCGAGGGTCACGTAGGCAACGGCGGTGGTGTTCACGACGACGAAGGTGCTGAAGCGCACCCCCGCGGCCAGCCACAGCGCGCCACGCTTGGGCGGGACGCGCGAACCGATCTGCGCCAGCGCGCCCATCGGGTCGTTGGCGAGGGCGTTGTCGTCGATGGCGGCGACGAGGAAGAAGCCCGTCACCTCCGTCATCTCTTGCGGCGGGTGAAGCTCGCGGTTGTACCCGAAGCCGCCGCCCAGGCCGGTGACGAACAACCACGGCGGCCCGCCCAGCGGGTACGACAGCGCGGCGAAGACGAACAGCGACGTGTAACCGCCGGCCGCGTCGGTCGGCCGGGCGTAGCCACCCACCGCGCTGATCCCGAGGTTGGCGATCTGCACGTGGAGCATGCCGTCGTACTCCACCGGCGGCCCCGGGTACTTGACCAAGCCGCCCGCGATGCTCACGGGCGCCTGGTTGAAGGCGACGGCCAAGCCTCGAAGGTCGAGCGTCCAGCGGTCGGGCTGGTGGATGTGTGGGAGCGGGATGGTGACGCTGAGGTCGTCGACCTGGGCGAGGAGCGGACCGACGTGCACGGCCCCATCGACCACCACGCCGACGAACGGGCCGCCCGCGCCGTTGTGCAGGTCGACCCCCACCTGGTCGATGTAGAGCGGGCCGAACGAACGCTGCATCGGGATCCACACCGGCCCTTGGCCGCCATCGAGGTCGACGCCCAGCGCGCCCGCCTTGTAGTAGATCGCCGCGTTGATGGCCGGGTTCACGGCGCGCTTGTCCCCACCGCTGCCGGGCGAGCTGCCCAAGAGCGACGCGGCCACGGGGTTGCCTGCGCCCTGACCGGGCCCGCCCAACAGGCCGAGGGGGAGACCCACACCTTCGAGCTCCACACCCGCGCCCGTGCCAGTGATCGCGGTGGTGCTGATGTCGGCGAAGAAGAACAGGTCGGCGGCGCCGACCTTCACCTCGGCGGTGTCGATCAGGGCCGCGCCTTCCTTGCCGGAGAAGCCCAACCCGAGGCCGACCGCGTGGAGCCCGGGATCGAACGTGAGCCCTGTGGTCGTGACCCGGAACAAGAGGAGGGACACGCCCTTGTCGGCACCGCCGTTCCACGACTGGTTGCCTCCGAAGAGCACGCGGATCGTGAGCGAGCCGGCGTCGAGCTCGAGCGAGCCGTGGACCTGGATGCCGATGCGGTCGCCAAACGTGTCCACGCTCAGACGGAGGTCGTCGCCGATGGGGATGTCGACGCCGTTCGGCCGTGCGGCGAAGGCCGCGACCAAGCGCCCGGGGATCTCCTCCAAGGCGGGGAGCGGGTTCTGCACGCGGAACGGCGCCGCCGGGGCGGTCAAGATGCCAGCGGCGTTGAGCACGTCGGCCAACGTCGTCCCCGTCCACAGCACCCTCGCGAGCAAGGGCGTGGCGGCGCCGACGGCGAGCTCGGCCGCCAGCGGCAGCAGCCACGCCTCGATGAGCTTCGCCAGTGCTTCGGGGTTCGGACGCACCCCGGGCGCGGGCGCGAGGACGATGGACAGGCCCGACTCCTGTGCCGCGCCGAGCGGCAGCACGGTGACGGCGAGCGCTCCGGCGTCGAGCCGGGCCCGCACCGCGGGATGGAACGGGATGCCCAGCCCAGCGGGCGGGTCGATGGCCGCGACGATCTCGAACGCGACGGACCCCGCGGCGTAGCCCGCGGTGAACGACAGCCGCAGGGGGCTGCTGGCCGGCGCCAGGGCGATGGCCCGCACCCGGACCTCGGGCCCGCCCGGCCCCCATCCACCTCGCACCTCGACCTCGGGCGACGACCACACCACGGTGGTGCCGTCGGTCGTCACCGCGCCGGGCAGGCCGAAGCCGTTGAGCAGTGCGACGATGCGCGCCGCGGCGGCCGGCGCGTGCGGTGCCAGCGCGGCCAGCGCGCCGGGTTGGACCAGCGCGGCCAGCTGGCTCTGGTGCGCGGCGAAGCCGCCGGCGTTGTCGTACAGGTCGAGGGCATCGGCCACTTGCAGCGCGGCTGCCTTCACGACCGACGCAGGGATGACGCTGTCCAGCTCGTCGAGCAGCTTGGGGAGCAGCGCGGCCGCGTTGCCGGCCAGCTCGGCGAACCCGCCGAAGCGCGGCAGCAGGTGGATCGTCGTGCCGCCCGCGGGGGTGACCTGCAGCGTGACGCCCGCCTCGGAGACGCCCACCGCGATCGCGACCGAGGACCATGCTCCCGGCGAACCACCTGGGCCGCCGAGGGGAACATCGACGGTGACCGTGCCGCCCGGCGTGACGTGCCGCTCGCGGTCGATGTCCACGGTGATGGCCACCCCGACCGCGGGGAGCAGCGCACCGGTCGCGGGCTTGGTGATGGTGATGCGGATCGTGTCGGTGCCGGTGGCGATGACGGTGATCTCGTTGAACAACGTGAGCCCGGGGCCGGGCAACCCGGCCGCCCCGCCGATGCCTTCGAGGAGCGCGTTGATGCGAGCGGCGTCGAGCCCGCCGCCACCGCCAGAGCCGCCGCCTCCGGAGAGGAAGCGTCCCGGGTCGGCCAGGAACGCGTCGATGGGGCCGATGAGGAAGCCTGGTCCGACGAGTCGTTCGAGCACCGCGGACACGGCGCTGGACAACACGATGCGGGGCAACACCGAGTCGCGCGCGGCCTGGAGGACGACTGCGGCCGGCGCGGGCAGCAGGGCG
>JBEEGB010000436.1:0-2983 GCA_041166585.1 Acidimicrobiaceae bacterium | reverse complement strand
TCCGCATCGTCCGGTGGTGGGGTCGCTCGCATTCGCGCCAGCACCGCCAGACTCACGACGAACGTCACCGCGTCGAACACGTACGCCGTCGTCGCGCCCTGCGCGGCGATGAGCAGAACTCCGATCGCGGGCCCCGCGATCATCCGGATCGGGAACGCCATGGTGAACCGCGCGCTGGCCGCGGCAACTTCGGCGGAGGGAACAAGGCGCGGCAGCAGCGAGTCGAGCGCGGGACGTTGCAGCGCGTCGAGGCCGGCCAACGCGGCGGCGAACACGTAGAGCGCCCCGACCGAAGGACGATCGCGCGACGCGTTCACCGCCAGCCCGAGCGAACCGAAGAACAACGCTGCTTCGGTGAGGAGCACGAGTCGCCGGCGCCCGTACGCGTCGGCCAGCGCGCCGCCGACCAGCGCGAAGCCGAGGATCGCGACGAGCTCGACCGCGCCGAGCAAGCCGACGGCGGCGGTCGACCCGGTGAGGTCGTACATCTGGAACGGCACGGCCACGTAGGTGACCATCGAGCCGAGGAACGAGACGCTGCGCGCCGACCACAGCAGGCGGAACTCGCGCCGTCGCAGCGGACGGACGTCGATCCTCAGCCCGGATGCCCGCCCCATCACGCGAACTCTAGGGACCGCCCCTCACGGCGACGGAGGAGTTTGTGGCTAGAAGCCGATGGTGTTGCTGCCGTGGACGTGGTCGCAGCTGCGGACCTCGCCCGGCTTCGTCTGACCGGCGCCAACACCTTCGAGCGCCGCGAACGGGCCGCACGGGTTGGCGGTGATCCAGACATGGATCATGGGCACCGGCACGAACTTCACGAGACCGTTGCTGCAGCCGCCGGAGCTGTTGGTGAGACCGCGCACCTGCGGGGCCACAGGGTCGTTCGAGAAGCACAGGTTGTCGTGGATGTGCCACTGGGTGAGCGCGCCGCCGATGTCAGGCACGGAGTTGAGCGTGGAGCCGGTCGGCAGCATGTACATCGCCGCCTCGAGCTGCCGGCTGCCGTTGCGAACGTTGTAGACGAGCGCCTCGGGGTGGTCGGGGTCCATCGTCTTGCCGTCGTCGATGTAGCTCCAGTTGATGAGGTGCTCGTCGCCCGTGCCGGCATCACCGATCGAGTGGTAGCCAGCGGCCTCCGCCGTGGCGGAGTCAGCCCACTGCGGCAGGCGCATGAGCGTCTCGGCGAGCACGTTCTCGGCCCGCGCCTGCTGCTGGGGTGTCACGTTCGGCACACCGCTCAGATCGATCGGCAGGGTGGGATCGAACGGCTTGGTCGGCAGCGCCACCGGAGCCTCGGAGAGCGTCGCCTTGCCGTCCGCGCCCACGATGATCGACCCGTGCGACGAGCCGGTATGGGTGTGGTTGCCGGCCTGCACCATGCCGGGGAGCATCGAGACCGCGAGGGCGGCGACGACTGCACCGGAGAGCATCGGATGCTGACGCCGCGGGCGCACCGAGAGGAACACGTATGTCGCGGCGATCGTCGCGATCGCGGCCAGCGCGGCGGCGAGACCGTCCGCCACCTGGATCGGCTCGACGCTGTCGAGGCCCGAGATGAAGTTGAGGCCCTGCGTCTTGGCGAGCACCCACCCGCCGAGCAGCGCGAAGTTGCCGACGGCACCGACGAACGCCACCCACTTGTGCGGCCGGGCGAGGGCCGCGGCGGCCCACGCGATCTGGAAGAGCGCGACGTACACGAAGACCCGGGCGGCCTGCGGGCTGTCGGCGTGGGCCCCGATCGCCGCGGCGTGGACGGCGCCGGCGCTCAGCGACGCGACCGCCGCGATGCGCAGCGGGTGCACCGGACGCTCGACGTCGCCGCTCGAAGGCTCGAGCGACATCTCTGCCGGCGGCCTGGGTGGTGCGATGGTTGCGGTCACGTCGTCCCCCGTTGCGCCCCGTAGACGCGATGACGTGAGTGTACGACGAAGCACTTTCCGTGTGCGGGTCGGGAACGAACCCGCTCAACCGGACAAGGCGGACAGCTCCTCCGCGGAGAACCCCGCTGCGAGGCGCGCCGCCTCGTTCAGCGGCGGCGACACCCGGACCCCTTCCTCGGCCAGGAGCGTCCGGAACGTGGCCTCCTGATCGATCCCGCGCTCGGCGCACAACCAGCTGAACCAGCGCGAGCCGGTGGCCACGTGGCCGACCTCTTCCTCGAGGATCACCTCGAGGATCGCGGCGGTCGCGTCGTCGCCCGCGGCGCGGAACCGGTCGATGATCCCGGGGCTCACATCGAGGCCCCGCGCTTCGAGGACGCGGGGCACGAGGGCCATGCGCCGCAACGGATCATCCGCGGTGCGCACCGCCATGGTCCACAAGCCGTCATGGGCCGGCAGGTCGCCGTAGTCGGCGCCCAGGTCGCGCAGCCGCGTGCGGAGGAGACCGAAGTGGCGGGCCTCGTCCGCGGCGACCGACAACCAGTCGCCGTAGTAGGACGCGGGCAGACCGGCGAAGCGGTGCGCGGCGTCGAGCGCGAGGTTCACCGCGTTGGCCTCGATGTGCGCGATGGCATGGACCCCGGCCACCCGCCCGGCGGGCGTGCCCAGCCGGCGCGCCGCGAGCCGCCTGGGCGCCACAAGCACGGGCGCGGTCGGGCGGCCGGGCGCGGTCACGGGCACGAGCGGTTCGTCGGGGGCACGCCAGTCGACCTCACCCGCGTTCCACGCACGGAGGAGCTCGACCACCGCATCGGCCTTCGCGTCCAGGTCGCACTCGGCCAGTGCGGCACCGGCGCGGTCGTGGACGGAGGGCGGCATCGGCCCGGACCGTAGCGGCGCGTACCGTGAAGCGATGGCGGTGGTGCGTCGACGGCTGGTCGTTGCTGGGCGCGTGCAGGGCGTGTGGTTCCGCGACTCGTGCCAGCAGCGCGCGCTGGAGCTCGCGCTGTCGGGGTCGGTGCGGAACCTGAACGACGGCCGCGTCGAGATCGTCGCCGAGGGTGAGGCCGACGCCGTCGATCGGCTCGAGGCGTGGGCCC
>JBEEGB010000435.1:0-4684 GCA_041166585.1 Acidimicrobiaceae bacterium | reverse complement strand
GGCGGGTTCGGTTCGACGACGTACCCCGCGCGCCACCCCGACCTGTTCGTCTCCGCCGCGTCCTTCTCAGGTGCTCCGGCCATCGACTCCAACCCCGTCGTGGCCGCCGGCGCGACCGCGGTCATCGAGGGCACGGCCTACGGGCTCGACGGGGTCGAACCGGAGGCCATGTTCGGTCCCCGCAGCACGAACGAGATCAACTGGCAGGGACACGACCCAGCCACCCTCGTCACCAACCTGCGGGGCGTGGATCTGTGGCTGTTCACGGCGACCGGCGCGCCAGGTCCGTACGATCCGCCCGCGCCGAACGCAGGTGCCACCGGCATCGAGTCCCTCACGCACGGATCGACGATGAGCTTCGTGCAGCGCGCGCAACAGCTCGGCGTGCCCTTCCACCTGGACAACTACGTGTACGGCACACACACCTGGCCCTATTGGGCACGCGACCTACACGAGTACCTCACGCCGCTGATGGAGACGTTCGCCAACCCACCGGCTCCGCCCGCGTCGACGTCGTACCAGTCGATCGACACGCGCTGGTCGCAGTGGGGCTGGTCGGTGGATGTCCAGCGCTCCGCGGTGCAGCAGTTCAGCGACCTCAGCGGCGCGGGACGCGACGGCTTCACGTTGCGCGGCACCGGGACCGCCACCGTGATCACCCCTGGCTTCTATCCACCGGGCTCGGTCTCGACGGTCACGATCGCGAGCACCTTGGGTTCCGCTGCCACCACCGCGGTCGCCGACGATGGGGGACGTCTCCACCTGACGGTCCCGCTCGGCGTCGACGTGCCCGGGCTGGGTGGCGCGGCGGTGATGGGGGTGCCGAGCGCGCCCACAACCGGCACGAGCACGACGGTCAGCATCGCCGCGGCGTAGCGGTTCACGCAGGCTCGTGATCCCCGGGACGCGCACCATTGCGCGACCGGGCAGGCGGGCGCAGACTGGTCGAACCGGACGACAGGGGGGACAGCCATGTTCGTGCAAGTCATCCAAGGCAAGACCAGTGACGTGGCGGCGGTCACCGAGCAGGGCGATCGCTGGCAGCGGGAGCTGCGACCCGGTGCGATCGGCTACCTCGGTGTCACGGCCGGCTCCACCGCCGACGGACGCACCGTTGCCATCGTGAGGTTCGAGGACGAGGCGTCGGCCCGCGCCAACGCTGCACGTCCGGAGCAGACCGAGTGGTTCCAGGGCATGGCGAAGCTCTACGACGGCGAGCCCACGTTCACGGAGTCGAGCGACGTCACCGAGTGGATGGGCGGCGGCTCCAACGAGGCCGGGTTCGGCCAGGTCATGAAGTCCACCGATGTCGATCGGGCTCAGGTGGAGAAGATGGACGCTGCCTTCGAACCGTTCGCTTCTCAGCGCCCCGATCTCCTCGGCGGCCTGCGCATCTGGACCGGTCCCGACTCGTGCTTCGACGTCGCGTACTTCACCAGCGAGGAAGCGGCCCGCAAGGGCGAGCAGGCGGAGCTCCCCGACGAGCTGAAGAAGCTCATGAGCGAGCTCGCAGGCGGCATGGGGGAGACCGAGTACTTCGATCTCACCGACCCGCAGCTGCACTGACCCCGATCGGCGGAATTCATCGGACGGGCACCCCTCCCAGCTGCGTCAAGCGGCGCGGAGGGCGGGCAGCAGCTCGGTTGCCGCCCAGCTGATGAATTCCTCTTGGCTGTCCCCGCCGACCTGCACCAGCGCGATGTGGGTGAAGCCCGCGTCCTCGAACCCGCGTATCCCGGCAACGTGGCGCTGCACGTCGGGGCCGCAAGGCATCTGCTTCAACACGTCTTCCTCGCGCACCGTCTTGGACGCCGCGTCAAAAGACGCAGGAACTGGCAGCTCGGCGTTGACCCTCCAGTTGCCGGTGAACCACCGGAACTGATCCATCGCCCGCTTCAGGGCGATGTCCGGGTCGGGGTCGTACGACAGCGCGATCTGACCGACCCGCGGCTTGCCGGCGCCTCCCGCATCGTCGAACATCTGACCGAGCTCAGGCTTGGGCTCCACCGCGATCATGACGTCGGCGTGCTTTCCCGCCAGTCGACAGCTGCCCAGACCCGAGACGGCGATGCCGATCGGCGGAGGGGCGTCGGGCAGATCCCAGACCTTCGCGGACTCGACGTCGAAGTGCTTGCCGCGATAGGTCACGCTGCCCCCTTCCCACAGGGCTCGGATGATGTCCACCGCCTCCTCGAGCATCGCGTGGCGCACGCCGGCTATCGGCCAGCGTCCGCCGACGATGTGCTCGTTCAGGTTCTCGCCCGCACCCAGGCCGAGGGTGAACCGACCGTCGGACAGCAGCTGCATCGTCGCCGCCTTCTGCGCGACGACCGCGGGGTGATAGCGCCGGATCGGGCACGTCACGTACGTCATCAACGGGATGTGGTCGGTCGCCTGAGCCGCGGCGCCGAGCACGCTCCATGCGTACGGCGAGTGACCCTGCGAGTCGAGCCACGGGAAGTAGTGGTCGCTGATGACCGCGAAGTCGAAGCCCGCTTGCTCGGCGAGGGCGACGTCGCGCACCAGCTGCTTCGGGCCGGCCTGCTCGCACATCATCGTGTACCCGATCAGCGTCATCGTCTCTCTCCTTCCAATTCGAGGGCACGCGTCACGACCGTGAGGTCCTGATCGCCGAGCCCCTGATCGACTGCCGTCTGCCATTCGCCGGCCAGGCAGGCGAGCGCTGCGAACCCGGCCCCGTCAGCCGCCTCGAGCGCGAGGCGCACGTCCTTGAGCGCGAGCGACAACGCGAACTGGGCTGAGAAGTCGCCGGCGAGGATGCGTTGCAGCTTGGCCGCCTGCCACGCGGACACGAGCGGGCCGCCGCCCAGCGCGTCGACCAACGTCTCGGTCTCGAGCCCCAACCGGTGAGCAAGCGCCACCGACGCGTCGACCGCTTCTGCTGCGAACGCGAGCCACGTGTTGTTCACGATCTTGAGTCGCGTCCCGGTCCCGGCCGGCCCGACCCAGATCGTGCGCTGGCCGAGCGCGTCGAAGAGGGGAGTGACGGGCTCGCGTGCCTCCTCGGGCCCCGACGCGAAGATCGTCAGCTGGCCGTGTTCGGCGGGGTCCTTGCTGCCCGACACCGGCGCGTCGAGGACCACGACATCCGGCCGCTCTCGCTCCGCGAGCGCTAGGACACGCTCGATCCCGCGCACGCCGATCGTGCTCATCTGCACCCAGATCGCGCCCGGAGCGAGGGCTTCGAGCACGCCCTCGTCACTGGCGATCGAGATGACGGCATCGGTGTCGGTCACCATCGTCACGACGATCGCAGCGCGCCGGGCGGCATCGGCGGCGGTCTCGGCCACCTCGGCGCCGAGCTCCGCCAGATCTCGGGTTGCCTCCGGCGTGCGGTTCCACACGATGGTGGGGATGCCTGCGCGCAAGGCGCTGACCGCCATCCCATGGCCCATCGCTCCGATGCCCAACACCGCGACCGGACCGTGAGCTCGTGCCATGGTCCCATCGTCCGGCACCCGGGCACCCGCTACATCACGCGAGCGCGTAAGAACCGTCCTCAGGTGTCGCGAAGTGGGGCGTGCTGGAGGGCGACGCGGGTGAGATCGATGCGCGAGCTGAGGTCCAGCTTGCGATAGATCGCACGCAGGTGGAAGCCGACGGTGTGGGGGGACACGAACAGGCGCTCCGCCGCTTGCCGGTTGGTGAGGCCCTGGGCGACGAGCTCGGTCACGCTGCGTTCGGTGTCGGTCAGGCTCTCCCACCCATAGGGACGCTTCCAGCGAGGTGCACCGTCGGGTGTCGCAGCGGTCACCGGCCGCAGACGGAGAACCGCGCCTGTCAGGACGCCACCCTCGAGCACGGGTTCGCAGCGCACCTCGACTGACATTCCGCCCCGCAGCATCACCTCTGAACGGTCCTCGTGGCCGCCGAGCAACCGCTGGGCGCACTCCCAGAGGACGGCCTCGTCACCGGGTTCCACCACTCGGTTGGCCGCGGCATTGGTCATCATCGCGCTTCCCGTCACGAGGACGAGTGGGCCCTTGGCGCCCCGACGGTCGCGGAGGAACCGCTGCAGCAGGACCCGCTCTCGCACCCCGGCGTCGTCGACCAACCGCTCCTCGATGTCGCGGGCCGCCCGCGTCGCGAGCGCCAGCATGAGGGGCGAGCTGTCGCCGGCCCAGCAGGTGAGGTCGACGGCCCCGATGATCCGACCACTGCTCGGGTCGGCGATCGGGGCCGCGGCGCACGCCATCGTGGTCAACGCATCCGCGAAGTGCTCGTCGCCTTCGACGAACGCCGGCTTGCGCTGTTCGAGGGCGGTGCCGATCGCGTTCGTACCGACGCGATCCTCGGCGTAGAGGAACCCGGGGGCGAGCAGGATGCGGTCGAGGCGATGCTGCAAAGGGCGTTCAGAGACCCGGCGGTCGAGGAGATGGCCCTCGGCGTCGCTGACGACCAGGCCCATGCTCACCGTGGAGAGTTCCTCCGCGAGCTGGTCGATCACGGGGCGAGCGGCGCGGACCAGCGCCCCGTCGGCGTCCATGTCCGACATGTGGGGCACGTCGAAGCGGTCAGGCCGCAACCCCGAGCTCGCGGAGCGCTGCCACGACGCACCGATCTCCTCCCGAACCAACCCGGCGACGTCGCCGGCGGCGACCAGCAGGGCCAAGGCGTCGCGGAGGTGCTGGGAAGAAGGATCGCGGTCGGCAGCGACGAGGGT
>JBEEGB010000434.1:0-3607 GCA_041166585.1 Acidimicrobiaceae bacterium | reverse complement strand
GGCGACCACGGGCTCTGGCCCGACACCGACTACTACGGCATCGACGACTTCGTGGAGATCTGGTGGGACCCGACGCAGACCGGTCCTGACGAGATCCACCGGACCGCCCCTGGGCTGATCCGCTTCGTCGACGGCGGCAAGCGCTACCGGTTGGGGGAGTGGACGAACGATCTGAAGGTCTTCAAGACCGATGGCACCGTGACGCTCCTCACCGACCTCCCCGCCAACGAAGCACCAAAGGAGTACCCGAGCCCAGCCGGCGGCTCCAGCTCCTCGAGCTCCTCGAGCAGCGCCAACTAGTCCTGTTCGCGGAGGAAGCGTTCGAGCTCGGCTGCGAGCTCGTCACCTGAAGGCAGGGGACCGGGGCCGAGCCCGGCCCCCGGGCCCTGTGCGGTGCCTGCGCCGGCGTCACCGTCGGCCGCGGCCTCGAGCTGCTCGACCATGTGCTGATGCTCCTCGTTGCCCGCGACGAGCGCGTCGAGGCGCCGGCGCGTGTCTTGTGCCTCGCGGTGCAGCGCCTCCGTGTCGATGCGCAACCCTCCGAGCTCCGCGAGGCCGTCGAGCAGCGCGGCGCTGGCGGCCGGGTACGGCATCGCCGAGACGTAGTGCGGCACCTGGGCCCATAGCCCGATCGCGGGCAGACCGACCTCATGCGCACGTCGCTCGACCGCTCCTTGGATCCCGGACGGAACGTCGATCGTGGCGCGCACCGGGCCGCTCGAGATGAACGCGGGATCCGTGGTCGCCACCGCGAGCCGAGTGGGGCGGGTGTGCGGGACGGGCGCCGGGTAGGCGCCGAGGCCGACGACCATCCGCGCTCCGAACTCCATCGCGAGGTCGACGGCGGCGCGGCTGAAGGCTCGCCACCGATGGTCCGGCTCCGCGCCGACGAGCAGCAGCAGGTCGTTCCCGTCGGCATCGCTCGCGGCGCGGAGCTCGATGCTCGGCCACGTCAACCCGGTGTTGACGCCGTCGACGAGGTGCATGGTGGGGCGCCGGGCACGATGGTCCAGCAGCTCGTCGCTGTCGAACACTGCGACGGTGACGGTGTCGAGGACGCCCAGCAGGGTGGCTCGGGCGTTGCCCGCGCCGAGACCAGCGTCGACCCAACCATCCAGCGCGAGCACCACGACGGGCGACTCGAGGTCGGGGCGTTCCACCAGCTCGAAGAGCGGGCTCATGAGCGGGCGCTCACCTCAGCCGCCCGGCGGCTTCGAGCGCACGCTCGGCCAACGTGACGACCTGGCGTTCGAACGCCTCGAAGCCCGCGGCGGGCTTGCCCATCGCGCCTTCGGCGTAGCGGGAGTACACGCCTTCGACGATGCACGCGAGCTTCCAGTACCCGAAGGCGACGTAGAAGTCGATCGCCGACAGATCACGGCCGGAGCGCTCGGCGTAGCGGGCCAGGAGCTGCGCCCGAGTGAGGAAGCCGTCGGCGGTCGTGGGCGCGGCGAGCAGCGCGTGCTCGTCGCCAGGGTCACTCCAGTACACCGCGAGCAACCCGACGTCGGCGAGCGGATCGCCGAGCGTGCAGATCTCCCAGTCGAGCACCGCGATCACCTCACCCGTCTCGTCGACCATGCAGTTGTCGAGGCGGTAGTCGCCGTGGACGATCGTGGCAGGACCCTGGTCGGGGATCTGGGCGGCGAGACGCTCATGGACCTCGTGCACGCTCGGCACCGGGCGGTGCGTCAGCTCGTTGGACGCCTGGAACTGGCTGTACCACCGCTTGAGCTGGCGGGCGATGTAGCCCTCCTTGCGGCCGAGCTCGCCGAGACCGACAGCGTCGACGTCGACGGCGTGGATGTCAGCGAGGACGTCGGCGATCGACTCGCCGGCACGGCGCCGGCCATCGGTGTCGAGCACCGCAGTTGCGGTCGCCGAGTCACGGAGCACGTGGCCGTCGACGAAGCGCATCACGTAGAACGGGGCGCCGTTGACCTCGGGATCCGTGCACAGGCCGACGGCCGGCGCGACCGGCACCGGTGTCGGTCCGAGTGCGGAGATGATCGTGTGCTCGCGGCTCATGTCGTGCGCGGTGGCGAGGACATGCCCGAGGGGCGGACGGCGAAGGACCCACTTCTCGCCCTTGGCATCGGTGACCCCGAACGTCAGGTTCGAGTGACCGCCGGCGATCAGGGCGAACTCGAGCGGCCCAACCGCTTCGGGCACGTTCTCCTCGAACCACCGCGTGACCTTCGGTTGGTCAATCCCGTTGAGTGCCTGCTGCTGGTCGGCCATACACAAGCGACAGTACTCATGCTCACGGTCGGTCCGTTCGCCGCGAGTCGCGAAGGCGCACCATCGCCGTATCGTGTGCAGCCATGGCCATCGACGTCACCGACGACACCTTCGAAGCTGCCGTCCTCGCTCGCTCAGACGAGCGCCCCGTGGTGGTGGACCTCTGGGCGCCATGGTGCGGTCCCTGCGTCACGCTCGGGCCGACCATCGAGAAGGTGGTCGACGAGACCGGCGGCGACGTGGAGCTCGTGAAGATCAACGTGGATGAGAACCCGAAGGCCTCGGCGACGTTCCAGGTGCAGAGCATCCCGGCCGTGTTCGCGATCCACAAGCGCAAGATCGTCGGGAGCTTCATCGGAGCCCAAGGTGAAGCCGCGGTGCGCGACTTCGTCACGGGGCTGCTCCCGAGCGAGACCGAGACCGAGCTCGCCAACTTGGTCGCAGCAGGAGATGAGGCGTCTCTGCGCAAGGCGCTCGAGATCGATCCCGGTCACGAGCCCGCGATCATCCGGCTGGCCGAGCGGCTGGTCGGCAAGGGCGAGAACGACGAGGCGCTCGCCTTGCTCGAGCGCATCCCCGAGACCGCAGAGACGAGGCGCGTGGCCGCGCTCGCCCGGCTGGGAGACGACGTCCCCGACGACGGGCGGACCGCGAAGCTCGACGAGCTGCTCGACCGGGTGAAGGACGACGACGACGCGAGGCAGGCGTACGTCGATCTCCTCGAGGTGATGGGGCCAGACGACCCGCGCACGTCCGAGTACCGCAAGGCGCTCACCTCGCGCTTGTTCTGACCCATGCGGATCGAGCGGCGGCCGGGCTGCCTGCTCGTCGTCGGCCTCGCTGCGCCGGGCGCGTCGGCGACGACCGTAGGACGGGTGATCTTCGTCCGTGCCGACGCCGTCGACGACGAGCACCTGCTGCGCCATGAGCTCGAGCACGTGCGCCAGTGGCGTGAGCACGGGGTCTTCGGGTTCCTCGTCCGCTACCTCGCGCCGTACGCGCGCTGGCGTCTTCGCGGGTACCGGCATTGGGGCGCCTACCGCCGCATCCCCTTCGAGATCGAAGCAGAATGGCTCGCCCGGCGGGCTGACCCGAAGTAGGTTGGCTCGCCTTCCCCTGGTGCTTCCCCCTCGCTGTCAGCGCGCACCAGGAGGGACCGACCGTGCCCGAGGACGATCGTCCGCCCGGCTTCGATCCGCTGCGACCGCCGTCTCCGTTGACATGGCAGGAGCGGGTCGTCGAGCTCTCACAGCTCGTCCGCACGCCGGGACGGGCTGTCGCGTTGGCCGTCCTCGTCGCCGGCACCGCGGTCGCCGCGTTCGCCCTTCTCCGGCCCGCGCCGGCTGGTCCGGCCCCTGAGCTCTCG
>JBEEGB010000433.1:0-7231 GCA_041166585.1 Acidimicrobiaceae bacterium | reverse complement strand
TTGGTGCCGAACTCGTGGCCGCGGTCGACGAGCAGGTCGCCCACCTCGTCGGTGAGCTCGGTGGGGAACGGCCCCGAGCCGACGCGGGTGATGTACGCCTTGGCGACCCCGACGACCTTGTCGATGTAGCAGGGCCCGACCCCTGCGCCCGTGCAGGCCCCGCCGGCCACGGGGTTCGACGAGGTCACGAACGGATAGGTCCCGTGGTCGAGGTCGAGGAACGTGGCCTGCGCCCCCTCGAGCAGCACGTGCTGGTCGGCCTCGAGCGCCTCGTGGACGAAGCGGACGGTGTCGCACACGTACGGCTTGATCGCCGGGGCGAGCTCGTCGAGGTAGCGGTGCAGGATCTCGTCGCGGTCGAGCGGGAGCTGGTTGAACACCTTGGCCAGGACCGCGTTCTTCTCCTTGAGCGCCACGTCGAGCTTCTGCTCGAAGATCTTGCGGTCGAAGAGGTCCTGCACCCGCAGGCCCACCCGGGTGGCCTTGTCCGCGTAGGCGGGGCCGATCCCCCGCCTCGTGGTGCCGAGCTTGTTGCGGCCGAGGTAGCGCTCGGTGACGCGGTCGAGCTCCTGGTGGTAGGGCAGGATCAGGTGGGCGTTGCTCGAGACCTTGAGCCGGCTGCAGTCGACCCCGCGCCGGGTGAGGAGATCGATCTCGTCGAGGAGGACCTGAGGGTCGACCACCACGCCGTTGCCGATCACCGGGGTGATGTGGTCGTAAAGGACACCACTTGGCACGAGCTGCAGCGCAAAACTCTCACCCTCTACAACAAGGGTATGCCCCGCGTTGTGGCCGCCCTGGTAGCGGACGACGACGTGCATCTCCTTGGCGAACAGGTCGGTGAAGCGCCCCTTGCCCTCATCGCCCCACTGGGTGCCGACCACGACGGTCGCTGGCACAGTGCCTCCCCTTGCCCCGGTACGAGACCGGTCCAGCGTAGTAGGTCAGCAGGCATGCCCAGACAGCCGCGGCCGCCGCCAGCTTGGGCCAACGCCCCGGCGACCGCCGCCAGCTCGGGCCAACGCCCCGGCGACGCGGCGAGGGAAGTCGCGAGCGACGAGCCGCACGTCGAGCGGAGGGCGCCGCGCACACGAGCGCAGCGAGTCGCGGCCGCAACCGACCGAGAGTCGAGATAAGGCAAACGGCACGGAGTCGCCTCCGTGCCGCTGCCTCCGCTCCCACGCGGTCAGTTGACCCCCGCCGGGTCAGGCCCAGCGGTCAGCGCCTGCGGAACCACCCCCGGCGAGCGAGGTGCAGGGGCTGCCAGTAGGCGTTGGGCGGGACGGCGCGTCCCCTGAGCGTCCAGACGAAGGTCGGGACGAACGCAGGGATGGGCCGAGTAGAGATGGCGAGCAGCATCGAGCCCAGGAGCATGAGCAGCAGACCGAGACCGACGAGCGGGCCGGTGCTGGAGCCGGTGCGGGCCAGGGTGCGGTCCTGGATGGCGCTGGCCTGGATGCAGTCGTGCAGGATGCTCATGTCGCCGCTGTCGTAGCCCGGGCCGCTGACCCGCCACACCGAGGTGGTGTCCTCGGCCTGTGGGTAGGCGGCGGTCAGGGTTCCGCCGGCGGGCACGGTCACCGTGGCGACCGTCTTGCCGTCCTGGGTGACCGTCAGGTCGACGGGCAGCTCGCCCGAGTTGCCGAAGACGATCTGGATGTCGCCCGCATCGCAGTGGTTCTGCGCGGTGGCGACCGGCTTGAAGCAGTCAGCGGTGAACGGCTGGTCGAGCAGCGGCTGCGGCTCGCTGGCCTCGGTCACCACGACCTGGACGGTTGCGCCCTCCACCACCGGGATGAGCACCGTGGTGCTCTCGCCGGGCTGGACGGTGCGGTTCTCGACGATGGAGCCGGCCGCGACGGAGAACTGGGCGGGAAGGTTGGCGGCCGCCCCGTTGGTGAGCGTGACGACCACGCCGCCCTGCGCACAGCTGTGGACGGCGGTCGCCGTGGGCCGGGTGCAGTTGCGGGTGAACGGCTGGGTGAAGGCGGTCTGGCCGCCCTGCACCACCGAGATGGTGGCGGTGGCGCCCTCGGCGAGGGGGACCACGGTGGTGACCGTCTGGCCTGCGGCCACGACCACACCCGAGGCGACGGTGGTGCCGTCGCTCAGGATGTCGACCGTGACGTCATCGATGGTGTCGGGGTTGGTGACCACGACGGCCACACCGCCCTGGGCGCAGTCGACGGCGGCCGTGACGGTCGGCGTCGGGGGCAGGCAGTTCTGCAGGACGGCCTGATCGAAGATGGTCTGACCGTCCGCGGTCACGAGGATCTGGTGCGTCGAATCCTCAGCCGCCGGCACCGACACCTGGTGGGTGCCGTTGGGGGCGACGGTGCCGGTGAAGACGTTGGTGCCGTCGACCGTCACGCTGAAGCTCGAATCGAAGGTGCCCGTGTTGGTGAGGTCGATCAGGATCGCACCCGTGCCACAGCTGGGGGCGACCGCGGCCTGCGGGTTGGCCACGCCGCAGTTCACGCCGGCGCCGCCGTTGTTGGAAGAGATCAGCATGTTGCTGCCGCTGCCACGGATGCTCGAGTCGTAGAAGCTGCCACCGGGGCCGACCACGGAAAGCGGTGGGCCGATGACGGCGTCGAGCTGGAAGTTGCAGGCGACCCGGCGGGCGGGGACCGTGAGGCTCAGGCCGGTCGCGGGAACACAAGCCGAACCGCCGGGGCCGCAGTAGCCGAAGGGTGGGATGAGCTCCTGGTTCACTCCGGGCTGGAAGAAGGGTGCGTCGGCGCGCTTGGCCGACAGGCTGATGCCGACGGTGTCGCAGCCCGGGGCGAAGCCCGTCCACGTCATCGTGACGGTGTCACCCGCGCTCAGCGTGAAGCTGCCGAGGTCGGGAGCCGAGACACCGTTGACCGTGAAGGTCGTCCCGGTGAGGATCGCCGGTCCACGAGCGCTGCAACCCGCCGGGAAGAGCGACGGCGTGATCGCGTCCGGGTAGTTGGCGTAGTCGGTGATCGGCGCGCCCGGCGTGACGAAGGGCACCAGGGCGTCGCTCGCCGCGGGTGCGGGATCGCTCGCGACGGCGTCTGCCGGGGCTGCCGGGGCTGCCGGGGCGGCCGTGTCGGCCGGGGCGGCGGTCGTGGTGGTGCTCGCGGGAAGATCGGCAGCGCTGGCAGGCGCAGCGCTCACAGCCAAGCCCGCAACCAGCGCCACCAGCAGGGCGAGCGCGACGGCCAGCCTCCGCAGTGGCTTGGCGTGATCAGGCGTCTGGCCTGATCGGGGACTCTTCATATCCGGTCTCCTGACTGCACGTGGGAACAGGTGGGATCCGGAAGAGATTCGGTGCCTGACCAGGCTTTTCAGCGCCGGGTGGGAGCGGATCGAGCTCTTCGGACCTACTACGTCCGGGGCCGGTTTCGCCCTCACTCCCCGTCCAGCTAGGCGACCAGATACGCCGGACGGATCAACGCTCCCCAAGACGAAGAGTAGACAGCCCACAGAGCGTGAGCAATAGGTCTGTTGACCCACGCCGAAACGCCGTCGTCAACGCGGCCAACCGTTCCAAAACCGCAGGTCAGAGAGTATGTCTTTGACCTGCGGTTTTGTAGTCAGGGAACGAGCGAGATCGTCCCGTCGACGACGTCGACGGTGGCCGTGTCACCCTCGCCGACGACCCCGTCGAGGATGGCGGTGGCCAACCGATCGCCGAGCTCGCGCTGGATCACCCGCCTCAGCGGCCGGGCCCCGAAGGCGGGGTCGTAGCCGAGCTCCGCCAGCGCCGCGGCCGCCGCCGGGGTGACGACGAGGTTGATCCGCCGGCGAGCCAACCTGTCGCGGAGCTGACCGAGCTGGATCTCGACGATCTGGCCCAGGTCGTCCTCGGTGAGCTCCCGGAAGCGGATGATGTCGTCGATCCGGTTGATGAACTCGGGCTTGAAGAAGTCGTTCGGGTCGCCCCGGAGGTTCGAGGTCATGATGAGGACGACGTTGGTGAAGTCGACCGTCCGGCCTTGGCCGTCGGTGAGGCGGCCGTCGTCGAGCACCTGGAGCAGGACGTTGAAGACCTCGGCGTGCGCCTTTTCCACCTCGTCGAGCAGCACCACGGCGTAGGGCCGCCGGCGGATGGCCTCCGTGAGCTGGCCTCCCTCGTCGTAGCCCACATAGCCGGGAGGGGCGCCGATGAGCCGCGACACGGTGTGCTTCTCCTGGTACTCGCCCATGTCGATGCGGACCATGGCCCGCTCATCGTCGAACAGGTAGCCGGCCAACGCCCTGGCCAGCTCGGTCTTGCCCACGCCCGTCGGGCCCAGGAAGAGGAACGACCCGATCGGTCGGTGGGGATCAGACAGGCCGGCGCGGCTGCGCCGGATCGCGTTCGCGACCGCAGCCACGGCCGCGTCCTGGCCGATCACCCGCTTGTGCAGCGCGTCTTCGAGGCGAAGGAGCTTCTGCATCTCGCCCTGCATGAGCCGGCTGACCGGCACGCCGGTCCACTTGCTCACGACCTCGGCGATGTCCTCCTCGTCGACCTCCTCCTTCAGCATCTTCAGGTTGACCTGGAGCTCGGCGAGGCGTGCCGTCGCCGCGTCGACCTCTCGCTCGAGGGTCGGGATGACGCCGTAGCGGATCTCGGCGGCCTTCTCGAGGTCGTCCTCGTGCTCGACCTGGAGCCGCGCCTCCTCGAGCTCGCCCTTCAGCCGGCGGATCTCGCTGATCGCCTCCTTCTCGGACTGCCAGTGGGCGACCATGCCGGCCTTGCGCTCGTTGAGCTCGGCCAGCTCGCGGTCGAGGGCCTCGAGCCGCTCCTTCGAGACCTGGTCGGTCTCCTTGGCCAGCGCCAGCCGCTCGATCTCGAGCTGGCGGCTGCGCCGTTCGACGACGTCGATCTCCAGCGGCATGGAGTCGATCTCGATGCGGAGCCGGCTGGCGGCCTCGTCGATGAGGTCGATCGCCTTGTCCGGCAGGAACCGGCCGGTGAGGTAGCGGTCAGACAGCACCGCCGCGGCCACGAGGGCGGCGTCCTGGATGCGGACACCGTGGTGGACCTCGTAGCGCTCCTTCAGCCCGCGGAGGATGGCGATGGTGTCGTCCACCGACGGCTGGCCCACGAAGATCGGCGCGAAGCGGCGCTCGAGCGCCGGGTCCTTTTCGATGTGCTTGCGGTACTCGTCGAGCGTGGTGGCGCCCACGAGGCGCAGCTCACCCCTCGCGAGCAGCGGTTTTATCATGTTGCCGGCATCCATCGCGCCCTCGGCCGCGCCCGCGCCGACGATCGTGTGCAGCTCGTCGATGAAGGTGATGACCTCGCCTTGGGCGTCGGTGATCTCCTTCAGCACCGCCTTGAGGCGCTCCTCGAACTCGCCGCGGTACTTCGCCCCGGCGACCATCGAGCTCAGATCGAGGCTGATGAGGCGCTTGCCCTTCAACCCCTCGGGGATGTCGCCCTCCACGATGCGACGGGCCAGGCCCTCGACGATGGCGGTCTTGCCGACGCCGGGCTCGCCGATGAGGACGGGGTTGTTCTTGGTCCGCCGGGAGAGCACCTGGATCACGCGGCGGATCTCGTCGTCCCGGCCGATGACGGGGTCGAGCTTGCCCTTGCGGGCCGCCTCGACCAGGTCACGGCCGTACTTCTCGAGGGCGCCGAACTGCTCCTCGGGGTTCTGGCTGGTGACCCGGTGGCTTCCCCGCACCTCGCGCAGCGCGGCAAGCAGATCTTCGCGGCCGATGTCGAGGTCATCGGCGAGCGCGAGCAGGAGGTGCTCGGTGGACAGGTACTCGTCGCCCATCTCGGCTCGGGCGCGGTCCGCCGCGTCGAAGGTGGACTGGAGCGTGCGGGCCAAGCGCACGTCGCTGCCGTAGGCCTTGGGCAGGCGCGCCACGGCGTCGTCGGCCGCGTTGCGCACGGCCAGCGGCTGCTTGCCCGCCCGCGCCAGGATCGGGAGCACGACCCCCTCCTCCTGGCGCAGCAGCGCGGCGAGCAGGTGATCGTTCGTGACCTCGGGGTTGCTGTTCGCCCGGGCCGCCTCGCTGGCCTGGTTGAACGCCTCCTGGGTCTTCATGGTCCAGCGGTTCGGGTCGAGTGCCATCGGTGGGCAGACTATCCCTCGCTGAGGAAACCTGACAACAGCGGCATCAAGTTCGTCGGACAGGAGAACCGCTGCGTTGCGCCGAAAAATGGGACGTACCAAACCATATGGAGACCACATGAAGCACGGCCCAGCTCGGCGGCCCCTCGTACTCGTCCTCAGCGCCCTCGTCCTCGCCCTCAGCGTCGTCGCCCTCCCGGCCCGCGCCGGGGCGCCGGCGAGGAGCGCCCTCTCGGCCAAGGCCTCCCAGTCGCTGCGCGCGATCGTCGCCAACGGCCTGACCGACCAGCTCTACGGCTCGGTGGTGGAGAACCACGTGTCCGGCACGGTGTACTACCTCGCCCAGCTGCGTTCGGTCGACGCGCCGACGCTCCGCGCCCTGCAGCTCAAGGGCGCCACCCTCCGCCAGCGCTTCGACCTCATCGGCTGGGTGGCGCTCTCGTCGCCCTCAGCGACGGTGGCCAAGGTCGCCTCCCTCCCGCAGGTCGTGCGCATGGTCCCCGACAAGGTCGTCGAGGTGCTCTCGGCGACCGCGACCGCTGTGCCAGCGACGGTCGGCCAAGCCGCAGCCGTCTACGGCGACCAGGCCAAGCGAGGCACCCATGACATCGGAGCCGACGCGCTCTGGCCCAAGGGCATCACCGGCGCCGGCGTCAACGTCGGCGTCGTGGACAGCGGCATGGACAGCAGCCACGCGGACCTCGGCCCGAAGATCTACGACTTCGTGGACTGCATGGGCGTCGTCCCTGACCTGGTCGGCACCTCGAACGGCATCGGGAGCTGCTCGTCGCAGCCCGGCTTCGACGACAACGGCCACGGCAGCCACGTGTCCGGCATCGCCGCGGGCTCGGCCACCGGCAACACGGACCTGCCCGGCGTCGCCCCCGACGCCAAGCTCGCCGGGGCGAAGGTGTGCAACGCCGGCGGCAGCTGCCTCAACTCGAGCGTGCTCGCCGGGATGCAGTACCTCGCCACCGACAAGTCCGAGGGCGGCGCGGGCGCTGACGTCATCAACATCAGCCTCGGCGGCGGGCCCTTCTACGGCGCACCGCTGTTCACGGCCAGCCAGGAGACCGACGCCGACCCCGAAGCCCAGCTGCTCGACGCGCTGGCGGACAAGTACAACGTGCTGTTCTCCGTGGCCGCCGGCAACGCAGGGCCCACCCTGCAGAGCGTCGGCTCCCCGT
>JBEEGB010000432.1:0-2560 GCA_041166585.1 Acidimicrobiaceae bacterium | reverse complement strand
TGACCGGTCAGCTGCTCGGAGGGCTGGTGGTGGGCGTGGTCGCGGTCGCTGCGCTCTGGGGGATGCGCGGGTCAGCCCTGTCCCGCTCGGTCGCGGCGGCGGTGGCGGTCGCCGGTGTGGGTTGGATCGTGCTCACGGGGACCTCGCATCGCGCGGACGCCGTTGGGTTGGCGCGCTGGGCCGAGTCCATCCCACCGGCCCACATCGGGTTCGAGAGCGGGGTGGTGACGAGCTGGTTCCTCTACGGCGACCACCTCGCCAACACGGTGGAGCCCGTGGGGGTCACCGGGCCGCACGGGGCGTTCCACTTCATCGACGACTGCACGACCTGGCGCAAGACGCTGCGCGACCGGGGCTACGACTACCTCGTCGTCACACACGACCTCGACCGCCTCTTCAACCGCGACCTCGCGGGATGGATCGCCACCGACCCGGGCCTGCACCAGATCCTCGAGACCAACGGCGCCTTCGTCTACCAGATCGACCCCACCCAACCGTTTGTGCGGTGCTGACTTCGGTTTTTCCGAAGTCAGCACCGAACAAACGATCCGCGGTCGGCTTCAAGCCTGCGGTTACCGTCGCCGTGTGGCTGAGGAGGGGACACCGCTTCACCCCCATGAGGCGGCGAGCCCGCTCGTGCTCGACGAGCTGCGGCACCAGCTCGACCAGTTCCGCGTCCTGCGGACCGGTGGCGACGACGCGGCCACGATCGCGCTGCTCGACAAGCTCGGCGCGCACGACCCGGTCGAGGCGCAGCTGGTGCTCGAGCTGTCGGCCACCCGTCCCCTCGGTCACCCGGAGCGCTTCACCGAGGCACACGCGCTGGCGATGCACGCGCTCGAGGTGCTCGACCGCAACGGCGCACGTGCGCCGCACCTTCCCCGCCTCGGCCCGCTCGACCCCATCGCGACGTTCGGCGTGCAGCTGGTGACGCGCTTCATCGTCCGCAACCACCAGGCGGACGTGATCGACGCGGTGCGGAACCTCTACGCGCGACGTCTCGCGTGGTGCCCGCCCGAGGATCCGGGACGCATGCCCCTCATGCGGGCTCGGCTCGACGCGGAGCGCGTGTCGAACACGTACAAGGGGAACCCGGTCGGGGTTCCGACGTTCCTGCTCGGCGGTGCGGTCATCTCCGGGGTGGCGCAGGGCTCGCGGCTCCTCGTCGAAGCGGCGATCGGCTCGCGCCTCGCCGCGATCGTGGCGATCGTGGGCGCGTTCGTGGTGCTGGCCGCAGCATCGTGGTGCATCCTCCGCGGCGCCGCGATCGCCCGTCACCGCATCGCCATCACCGTGAAGGCGCCGCTCCACGCGCTGTGGGAGACGATCGGCCGGTGCGGCAACCCACCAGAGGACGACGGACAGACCTTTGCCGTCTACGCCATCCTCCTGACGATCGTCGGCTGGATCTTGATCCCCCTGGGCGTCCTCTTCGTGGTGGCAGCCTTCTAGTCTCAGAGCGATGGCCACGCTTGTCTGCTTTCACGCCCACCCGGACGACGAGTGCATCGCGACGGGCGGTGTCATGCGCAAGGCCCACGACGAGGGCCACCGGGTCGTGCTCGTGGTGGCCACCCGGGGCGAGCACGGTGAGGTGGACGACGGCTTCCTCGAGCCCGGCGAAGAGCTGTGGGAGCGCAGGGTCCGCGAGACCGAGGCGGCCGCAGAGATCCTCGGCGCAGCGCGCGTCGAGTTCCTGGGCTATGTCGACTCGGGGATGATCGGCACGCCCGAGAACGACCAACCGGGCTCGTTCTGGAGGGCGGACCTCGATGAGGCGTCCAAGCGCCTCGCCGCCATCCTCACCGAGGAAGACGCCGACGTGCTCACCATCTATGACGACCACGGCGGCTACGGGCACCCCGACCACATCCAGGTGCACCGCGTCGGCGCGCGGGCGGCCGAGATGGCGGGTACGCCGCGGGTGTTCCAAGCGACCATGAACCGCGATCAGATCCTGCGGGGCATGGGCGAGATGCTCGACCAGATGCGCGAATCCGGTGCGGAGGACGTTCCCGAGCTACCCGAGTTCCCCGAGACCTTTGGCTCGCCGGAGGACATCATCACCGCAGCCGTGGACGTCTCGCCGTACCTCGACCACAAGCGGCGCGCCATGCAGGCGCACGCGAGTCAGATCTCCGAGCAGTCGTTCTTCCTCACGATGCCGCCGGAGGCGTTCGCGAACGGCTTCGGCACGGAGTGGTTCATCCGCGATGGCCAGGGCCCCAGCATCACGGAGACCGACCTGCTCGCTGGCCTCGAATAATGCCGCTCTTGCACCTGGTGCGTCACGGTCAAGCGAGCGCGGGCTGGGACGAGGACGCGGACCCGGGCTTGACCGATCTCGGTCGCCGACAAGCTGCCGCGGTCGCAAGCACCCTCGAGCCCACCGGACCGCTGCCGATCATCACGAGCACCTTGCTGCGCTGTCAGCAGACCGCGGCTCCGCTGGCGGCGCAGTGGGGGACCGCGCCGACGGTCGAGCCCCGGGTGGCTGAGGTGCCGACACCGGGCGGCCTCGACGTCAGCAGCCGGGGACCGTGGCTGCACTCGCTCTTGC
>JBEEGB010000431.1:0-3201 GCA_041166585.1 Acidimicrobiaceae bacterium | reverse complement strand
GGCGGCCGGCCCCACATGGTGCTGTCCCGCACCGATGTGCTGCGGTTCCTGACGAAGGAGGGGACGTGATGGACCACGGCTTCGAGACGCGGGCGATCCACGCAGGGCAGGCCCCTGACCCGGTGACGGGTGCGGTCGTCCCACCGATCTCACTGGCGACGACGTTCGTGCAGAGCGCCGTTGGGGAGCACCAGGGGTACGAGTACGGACGCTCGGGCAACCCCACCCGGAGCGCGCTCGAAGCGTGCATCGCGTCGTTGGAGGGGGCCAACCACGGGTTGGCGTTCGCGAGTGGGCTCGCGGCCGAGGACGCCGTGCTGCGCCAGCTGCCGGCCGGCTCGCACATCGTGCTGGGCGATGACGCGTACGGCGGCACGTTCCGCTTGATCGACAAGGTCTTCCGCCCTGCGGGCTGGACGTGGTCGGCGGCTGACCTCACCGACGTCCACCGCGCCGCCGAGCAGTGGCCCGAGAGTGCCGCCCTGGTGTGGGTGGAGACGCCGACGAACCCCGCGCTCAACATCATCGACATCGAGGCGATCGCCGCGCTGGCCCACGCCCGTGGTGCGCTCCTCGTCGTCGACAACACGTTCGCCACGCCGTACCTGCAGCAGCCGCTCGCGCTCGGCGCCGACGTGGTCGTCCACTCCGCCACGAAGTACCTCGGCGGGCACTCGGACGTGGTCGGGGGACTGGTCGCGACGTCCGACGCGGATCTCGCCGACGGGATCCGGTTCGTCCAGAACGCCGCTGGCGCCGTGCCGTCGCCGTTCGACTGCTACCTGGTGCTGCGTGGGATCAAGACGCTCGCCGTGCGCATGGACCGGCACTGCGACAACGCCCGCGCCGTCGCCGAGGCGCTGACCGGTCACCCCGCCATCGAGCGCGTGCTGTGGCCCGGTCTCCCGGAGCACCCTGGTCATGACGTGGCGAAGCGCCAGATGCACGACTTCGGCGGGATGGTGTCGTTCACGATGAACGGCGGCGAGCCCGCGGCGCTCGAGCTCGTGCGCCGGACGGAGCTCTTCACGCTGGCCGAGTCGCTCGGCGCGGTCGAGTCGCTCATCGAGCACCCGACCCGCATGACCCACGCGTCGGTCGCGGGGTCGCCGCTCGAGGTCGACGCCGCACTCGTGCGCCTCTCCGTCGGCATCGAGACCGCCGCCGACCTCGTCGCCGACCTCCTCCAAGCCCTCGCCGCGCTGCCCTAACGACCCGTTCTGGCGGTCCTGAGTCGGAAATTCTCCGACTCAGGACCGCACAAACGATTGGGTTAGCGGGTTCGGGGGAGGCCGAGGCCGCGTTCGGCGATGATGCCGCGCTGGACCTCGCTCGAGCCGCCGTAGATGGTGGTGACGGTCGAGTGGCGGAACGCGTGCTCGACCAAGCCAGCCAGCGGGACGTCGGCGTCTCCGTGGGGGAGAGCGCCTTCGGTGCCGAGGACGTCGAGCAGGTCGGCGGCCGCTCGGGTGAAGGCTTCGGTGATGAACAGCTTGGCCATCGATCCCTCGACGTGGGGCATCGCGCCCGACGCGGCGAGGTACGCCGTGCGGTAGAGCAGCAAGCGCCCGACCTCGAGCGTGCTGGCGTGCTCTGCCAGCCGGTCGCGCACGAGCGGGTCGTCGAGCCGTCCCGTCGCATGCGCCCACGCCGCGACCGCGTCGACGAAGCGGGCGGGTTCTCCCCAGTTGGCGCTGGCGCGCTCGTAGACGAGCGCCGCGTGCATCACGGACCAACCGGCGTCCACGTCACCGACGCGGCACGAGTCGTCGACCCGCACGTCGGTGTAGAAGGTGATGTTCGTGCGCTCACCGCCGAGCGTGTGCACCGGGGTGATCTCGATGCCGGGCGTGTCCATCGGCACGAGGAACATCGTGAGGCCCTTGTGCTTCGGCTTGTCCGGGCTCGTGCGGGTCAGCAGGAACACGTACTGCGCCTCGTGCGCCATCGTCGTGAACATCTTCTGCCCGTCGATCACCCACTGGTCGCCGTCGCGGGCCGCCTTCGTCTGCACGGCGGCCACATCGGAGCCCGCGTCAGGCTCGCTGTAGCCGAGGCAGCACATGACCTCACCGGCGAGGATGCCCTGCACGATCTCCGATCGTTGCTGGTCGTTCCCGCACACGAGGAGCGTCGCGCCCACCATGGCTGCGATGCCCATGCCGTCGACAGGGGCGCCCGCGCCGTACAGCTCCTGCATCAACGCGGTCGTCTCGACCGCGCTGCGCCCGAGACCGCCGACCTCGACGGGCCAGCCCGCGGCGAGGTAGCCGCGCGCGCAGAGCGCGCGGTGGAACGTCCAGTCGTGCATGGTGCCGGTGGCGTGCGCGCGCTCGATGATGTCGTCCGTGAGGTGCTCGGCGATGAACGTCCTCACCTCGGCTCGGAAGGCCTCGGTGCCATCATCGAGTCGACGCGCCAGCGCAGTCGCGCCGTCGCCGCCGCGGGGCCACAGCCGGTCGGCGATCACCTGCCGTTGGGCGCGGGGATCGCCGAGCGCCAGCCGCCAGGCCTTCGCTCGCCGGACGTACAGCTGCGCGTCGTACTCGAGCATGAACCCGTAACCGCCGTGGTAGTGGAGGCACGCGGCTGACGCCTCCTCGGCGGCGCGGCCGCACACGTCGTAGGCCATCGCCGCGAGGGCGCTTGCGTCTTCGGCCTGCTGCACCGAAGCCGACGCCGCGGCGTACGCGAGCAGCTCGGCGCCCTGCACGGCCGTGTGCACGTCGGCGAGGCGGTGCTGCACGCTTTGGAACGATCCGATCGCGACACCGAACTGATGGCGTTCCTTCACGTAGTCGATGGCGAGCTCGAGCACGGCCCGGGCGAGGCCGGCGAGCGCGGCGGCGCTCAGCACACGCCACTCATCGAGGGCCTCCTCGAAGCGGGCGACGGCGGCCGTCCCGCGCTCGAGCACCTGTGCACCCGCGAGCGGGACGTCGGCCGACGCGGTGAAGCCGAGATCGCCGGGGTGCAGGTGCGGCTCGGTGATCGCGGACAGCAACAACCGATCGCCGTCCAGCGCGACGACGGCGCCGGCCGCGGCTCCGCCTCTCACCAGCCGGGCAACTCCATCCACGGCTGGGCGGGGCGCGAAGACGACCAGGCGCTCGTCCGTCGAGTCGCCCGTGACCCGTGCACCGACCGCCGCCTCGACGAACGGAGCAGCGGCGAGATGCGCGCCGCACTGCTCCGCGACCA
>JBEEGB010000430.1:0-6768 GCA_041166585.1 Acidimicrobiaceae bacterium | reverse complement strand
GGTACATCATCGTGGTCTCGAGGCGCAGCCGGGCGGGCCTGCCGGTGCGGAGCTGCCGCCGGAACCAGGGGTGCCACCCGCACGACGCCGGCATCGGCCCGTCGACGCTGTGCACCGACAGCCGCTGCTCGAGCCGGTCGTCGTGCACCGTGATCTCCTGCTCGGCCCAACCGTCGAACGGCCAGGTCGGGCCGAACGAGCAGGACAGCCGAGCCCGCACCGTGTCGGCCTCCTCGACCACCCACGACCGGTCGCGCACGGTGCCGTGGATCGCATGCTCGCCGGAGTTGGCGGGGAGGGTGTGCTCGACGCCTGCGAACGTGAACCGGCCCTTCCTCGTGCGGCCTGCCCACGGCGCCATCGGGAACGAGCCCCAGTGCAGCCCAGCGGGATCGTCGGCCGGCGTCAGCAGCAGGTCGAGGTCGCCGACGGCGAGCCCGAGCAGCCGGCCGCCCCGGTCGGGATCGATCTCGACCCTGGCGCCCCCAGCGGTGAGGGTGAGCATCGACCCAAACCTAGGGTTGCTCAGCTCTCCTCGCGCTGGTCGGTGACGACCGGGGAGCCGGACGAGCACTGCACCTTGATGCGTGAGCGGTGGTTGTCGCTCTCGAAGCGCACGTCCACCTCGCTCGGCCCGGCGCTCTCTACCTCGGCCGAAAAGCCCGGTGCCGGGCTGCTGTAGACCAGCGCGATCGACGATCCCGAGCAGCGCACGCCGATGGAGCCGCCCTGGAGGTTGTAGCTCGTGGTCGGTCCCGGGCTCGGCGCCGGATCCGGCCCTGACGCCGTGCTGTGGTCGGACTCGGAGCTCGATTCGTTGCTGTTGGGTCCCGGCGTGGCTGGTCCTGGGTCGACCGGCTCTTCGGGCGGGGCCGTGGCGGACTGCGGAGGGCGCGTGGACGACGTCGGGACCGCTGGCGGCTGGCTCGCGTCTGTGCTTGCCGACGCGGCGGCGGTCTCGGTCGTCGACGGTGTGGCCGCCGGCAGCGCGGCGGGCTGCGCGGTCGCGCCCACCTGCCGGGCCGCGGCCGCGGGACGGTCGGTGACCTGCCGGCCGACCGCGCCGACCGCTTGCAGCGCGACGAACACGGCGACGAGCGTCGCGGCAACCCAGCTCAAGGCGAGCACCACTCGTCGCGACATCGAGGGCAGTGTGACCGGCGCACGGTTAACGCAACGCTAAGGGAGGCTCTGTGGACGCTCGGCCGTGATGTTCACGGCTCACGTTCCGTAGAACCCGCGCCCATGCCCACAGTGGACGCTGAGCCGTGTCCCGGCACGGCTCAAAGTCCACAGTGGGCGCGTGGGCGCGAGGGCGCACACGCGCTTCTCTATCCTCGGCGCGTGCCCGTCGTGCTGCTGATCGAGGACGACGCCCGCATCCGCGACGCGCTGGGCCGGGTGCTGGGCGACCATGGGTACGCCGTGAGGTCCGCAACGACGGGGTACGCGGGCCTGCAAGAGGTCAACGACGACCCACCGGACGTCGTCGTGCTCGACCTCGGGCTGCCCGACGTCGATGGGGGCGAGATCCTGCGCATGATCCGCTCCGTCAGCGCGGTGCCGATCATCGTGGCGTCGGCGCGGGACGAAGAGGCCGGCATGGTGAGCCTGCTCAAGGCCGGTGCTGACGACTACGTGGTGAAGCCCTTCTCCGGCGAGCTGCTGAGCGCGCGCATCCAAGCGGTGCTGCGCAGGTCGGCCGCCAACGTGGATGCTGAGATCCTCGCCGTCGGTGCCCTTCGCATCGACACCGACTCCAGGGAGGCGATGCTCGATGGGCGGGGGCTCGACCTGTCGCGCCGCGAGTTCGACCTGCTCGCGTACCTCGCGGCGCGCGCCGGCAAGGTCATCACCAAGCGCGAGCTGCTGGCCGAGGTGTGGCAGCAACCGTACGGCGGAGCCGACAAGACCGTCGACGTGCACCTGTCGTGGCTGCGGCGCAAGCTCGGGGAGACGGCGAGCGAACCGCGCTACCTGCGGACCTCGCGTGGGGTCGGGGTTCGGCTCGTCGATCCTGACGTCGTCGACCCCAGCCGATGAGGCGACAGCTCGCGATCACCGCCGCGGCCACGACCGCGCTCGTGACGCTTGCCTTTGTCATCCCGCTCGGCCTGCTCGTGCGCACCGTCGCCGAGGACCGGGCCCGCACCGCGGCCCAGCTCGAGGCGCAATCGCTCGTCGCGGTGCTGGCGACGGTCCAGAACCCGGGGGACGTCGCCTCCGTGGTGTCGGGCGCGGGCAACGCCGACCGGCGGGTGTCGGTGTTCCTCGCCGACGGCACGGTCCTCGGCGTGCCGGGCATCGCTGGACCGGAGGTGGAGCGGGCACGGCGGACGAAGACGGCGTTCTCCGTCTCCGTCACCGGTGGCGAAGCGGTGTTCCAGCCCGTCGACCGGGCGAGCGCCGGCGTGGACGTGATCGAGGTGTTCGTACCTGACAGCGCGCTGCGGCGTGGCGTCGTGCGGTCGTGGGTGCTGCTCGGCGGCCTCGGTCTCGCGCTCGTCGTGCTCGGCACCGCGGTGGCCGACTGGCTCGGCCGCTCCGTCGTGCGCCCGATGGGCGAGCTGGCCAACGTCGCCCGCCGGTTGAGCGGAGGCGAGCTCGATGCCCGTGTCCCGCCTGCGGGCCCGCGCGAGGTCGAGGACGCCGGCCAGGCGCTCAACGTCCTCGCATCCCGCATCGGCGATCTGCTGGCCGCCGAGCGCGAGGGTGTTGCCGACCTGTCGCACCGGCTGCGCACACCGCTCGCGGGTCTGCGGCTCGAGGCGGAGGCCTTGCGGGACATGGTCGAGCGCACCCGCGTCCAAGAGGCGACCGACGAGGTGGCCCGCTCGGTCGACCGGCTCATCGACGAGGCCCGTCGCCCGCTTCGGGAGAACGTCCGGCCGAGCAGCGACCTCGTCGCGCTCGTGCGTGAACGGGCCGGCTTCTGGGCACCGCTGGCCGACGACGAGGGGCGGACCTTCGACCTTGTCTTGCCGACTGGTCCGGTGCTCGTCGCGTCGGCGTCACCCGACGTCGCCGCGGCCATCGATGCGCTCATCGGCAACGTGCTGGCTCACACGCCGGAGGGCACCGCCTTCCGGATCGAGGTGATCTCCTCCGCGGACGGCGCTCGTCTCACGGTCTCGGACGACGGGCCGGGCATCGCCGACGCCTCGGTCGTGGAGCGAGGGGTGAGCGGTGCCGGTTCCACCGGGCTCGGCCTCGACATCGTGCGCAGAACCGCGGAGGCGGCCGGCGGCCGGTTGCAGCTGCGGCGCGCGCCAGGGGGCGGTGCGCTGGTCGAGGTCTCCCTCGGCCGGCCCACCGCCCCCTGAAGATCAGGCGTCAGCGAGATCAGACGTCAGGGCGAGCTCAGCCGTCGCCGTGGCCACCATGGCCGCTGCTGTCGTCCGTGCCGCCACCGCCGGGACCGCGGTTGCGATCGCCACCGTGGTCGTCACCGACGTCGTGGCCGGAGCCGTCGCTGCTGCTGGAGCTGCTGGACGTGCTGTTCTCGGTCGCGTCGTCATCGTCGTGATCGTCGACGCCGTTGTCGTCGTTCACGTCGTGGTTGGCAGGGTCATCCGACGAGCTCGACCCGGTCGAGTCGCTCGAGCTGGTCGACTCGGTGGAGTCGCTCGAGCTCGTGGATTCGGTGGACTCGGTGGACTCCGTCGAGTCGGTCGATTCCGTGGACTCGGTCGATTCGGTGGAGTCACTCGTGCTGGTGGACGAGGTCGAGTCCGTCGAGACCGCGGCCGCCGGCCGGCTGTTGCCCGCGGGCTGCAGCGCGGTCGCGCCCAGCGTCAGGCGGCTCAACGTGAGTGCCGCGATCGCGGCGATGGCCAGCCCGGTCAGTCCTGCGGCGACGAACCGGCCTTTGGAGATTCCTTGCATCTGAGCTCCTCGTGGGTGTGGCGGACAGGAGTGCCCTGCCACCGCATGTTCGGCGACGGCCCCCTAACCCGTCCCTCCTGCATGGTTAAGAGATCCCGCGCGGCCTCGGCGCTCGAGGTACCACCCGGCGAGGATCATGGCGAAGGCGAGGACGGCTGCGGGCCAGTCGCCCAGCCGCGTCGCGATCGTCTGTCCCTGGCGGCGTTGCACCACGCCGTGGAGCACCCGCTGCTCGCTGATCCCCGTCCGCTGCGTCACCTCGCCGTCGGGCGTGATGATCGCGGAGAAGCCGGTGGGTGCTGCCTGCAGGGTCCACCGGCCCGTCTCGATGGCGCGCAGCCGTGACTGCGCGATCTGCTCGGTTTGCACGATCGTGCCGGTGAACGAGGCACCGTTCGTCGGGTTGAGGAGCACCTCGCCGCCGTTGCCGATGGCGTCGCGGGCCCGGTCGGGGAAGAAGATCTCCCACGAGATCGAGACCCCGAACGTGCCGACGGGTGTGTCGAGGATGCCGTGACCGCTGCCGGGGATGGCGTCGCGCGTGATCAGCCCGTTGCCGGCCAGCGGTTCGAGCAGCCAGCGCAGCGGGACATACTCGCCGAAGGGCACGCGGTGGACCTTCTCGTAGCGGTCGATGAAGCGACCCTCGGGGTCGATCGCGAGCTGCGCGTTGTGAAAGCCGTCGCCGTCACCTTCGACCACGCCCACCAGCAGCGTGGTGTGCAGCCGGCGCGCCAGCGCGGACAGCTCCGCACCTTCGGGGTTCCGGGCGACGGGGCCCTCGGCGCCGACGACGTCCTCGGGCCACAGCACGAGGTCGACCGGTGTCTGGATGGCGGTGCTCGCCTGGAGGTGGCGCTCGAACACGAGGGTGTCGTCGGTCTGTGCCGAGCTGGTCCCCTGCGGGCCGCCCCCCTGCACGATCGCCACGCTGAGGGCTCCGACGTCGTGACCCCTCGGCGCGACTGCGGCGCCCACCAACGCCACGAGCACCGCGGCCGCGGCGATCGCGGCCGCGCGCCACCGCCGAGCGATCGCCGCGGCGATGCCGAGCGCGGCGACGAACGTGAGCAGGCTGAGCAGGATCGCGCCGCCGACGCGCGCGACGGTGACCAGCGGACCGCCCACCTGGCCGAGCGCCAACGTCGAGACCGGTACGCCGCCGAACGGCCACCGGCTTCGCACGATCTCGGCCAGCATCCAGGTGGCGGGCAGCGCCAGCCACCGGCCTGGGGCTGACGGCGGCGCGAGCGCCACACCGGTTGCCATCACCCCGCTGTAGAAGATGGCGGCGAGCACGTAGCCGGGCGGGGTGAACGCCCCGATCCAGATCAGCGTCGGTGCCAGCAGCGTGAACGCCACGGCGTAGCCGCGGCGGAAGCGCGACGCCGCTGGGCGATCCGCGATCAGCAGGTCGAGGAGGACGAGTCCCGGGAACGCGGCCGGCCACCAACCCCAAGGCGGCAGCGCCGCCGCGATCAGCAGCCCGGCGACCACGCACCCGGCCGCGACCCGCGGCCGTGAGGTGAGCAGTCGATCAGGCATCGGCGGGAGGCTAGGGGTACCACGACGTCACGAGGATCGCGGCGCAGCGAGCGCCGACGATGAACGCAGCTCAGCTGAGCGCGGCGGGGTTGGGCTGGCCGAAGGCGGGCAGGCCGACGAGCTGCCAGTGCGCGACGATGCGGTAGCGGGCCGACCCGGGCGGGTGGCACGCGAAGAACGTCGCCGTGTAGGCCCTCGTCTGGTCCGCGATGTCGACCCGGTCCGGGGTCACCACGTCGATCCCGACGAACGTGTAGGTGAACGCACCCTCGGCCGTGTGCAGGATGGCCAGGTCGCCGGTCTTCAGCTCGTCGAGGTGGCGGAAGGGGTGTGAGTGGGTGATCCGGTGGCCGGCGACCACGACGTTGCCGACGTGGCCCGGCATCGCGGTCCCCGGCCAGTGGCTCGGACCATGGTCGATGTTGGCGAGGGTGATGCCCTCGTACATCGTCTCGTCGACGCCCAGCGCCGGGATCTCCAAGCGTCCGATGGCAACGACCGGTTCGGCCGGCGGGGGTGCGCCGTTCTCCGGCGTGTCGATCGGAGTGGGCAACGTGACCGTCGTCGTCGTGGTGGACGGCACGGTGACGGGAGCGGTCGTCGGGGGGACGGCGGCGCGCACCAGCTGCGGCGAGTCGCGGTGCTCCACGGCTGAGGACGGCAGCCGCAGCCCGACCACGACGAGGTTCGCGAGCAGGAGGCACAGCGCGGCCAACCGGAGCGCTCGAAGCCGCAGGCGCTGCCCCGCGACGTCTCGCTCGATCAGCGTGCGCACACCCTCAGCCTTGCCGCTGACCCGCCGCGCGCGCCAGCACCCGGTCGGCCGCGTCGCGGCCCTCCCGGATGCAGGCGGGCACCCCGATGCCGCGCAGCGCGGCGCCGGCCAGCGCAACGCGAGGAACGGCCAGCGCGAGATCCGCCTCGATCTGCGCGATGCGGTCGAGGTGCCCAGGCGCGTACTGAGGGAAGCCCCGAGGCCAACGGCTCACGCGGACCTCGTCAGGCTCGCCACGGGCACCCATGCTCAGCTCGAGGTCAGCGAGGAGCTGGGCCACGAGCTGGTCGTCGTCCATCGACGCGATGCGCTCCTCGCCGGCGCGGCCGGCGGACGCCCGCACCACGACGCGGCCGTCGTTGCCCGCGAGGTGGGCCCACTTGGTGGTGGCCCACGACGCGGCGGTGAGCAGCAGGCCCTCGGTGCGCGGGACGAGGTAGCCGCTGCCGTCGAGTGCGTGGTCGATGCCCTCGCGGGGGAAGGCGAGCGTCACGAGCGCCACCGACGCGTACTCGATGGCGGCCAGCCCGGCCGCGGCCTTCGGCGCTTCGTGCTCGAGGAGC
>JBEEGB010000429.1:0-4425 GCA_041166585.1 Acidimicrobiaceae bacterium | reverse complement strand
GTCACCGGCTCGTACTTCGAGTGGACCCGCAACATCCAACAGATGCCGTGGACCGAGGAGAAGTTCAACGAGGTCCTCGCCGCGTACATGCACCGCGCCTACGTGGCCGTGGACGCGTTCACCGCAGAGCGAGGCTGCACGATGCGCCAGGCCGCGTTCGCGATCGGCATCCAGCGCGTCGCTCTCGCGTCCCGGATGCGCGGCTACATCTAGTGCGCCGCTGACCGCGTGGGACCGACCGCAGTCCTGCTGCTCTCGTGCGCGGACAAGGCAGGCATCGTCGCCACCGTCGCCGACTTCGTGTACCGCCATGGCGGCAACATCGTCGACGCGCAACAGCACACCGACACCGTCGACGGCGTGTTCTTCCAGCGTGTCGAGTTCGAGCTCGAGGGATGTGATCTGGGCCGCGACGAGATCGGCCCGGCGCTGGCACCGCTCGTGCAGCAGTTCTCCATGTCGTGCTCGGTGCGGTTCTCGGACACCATCACCCGCACCGCCATCCTCGTCTCGCGCCAGACGCACTGCCTGCTCGACCTGCTCGCTCGGGCCCGCAGCGGCGAGCTCTCGATCGAGGTTCCGCTCGTGGTGAGCAACCACCCGGAGCACGAGGAGATCGCAGGGTGGTTCGGCGCTGAGTACCGCCACCTACCGGTGACGCCGGCGACGCGCCAGACCCAAGAGGCCGCGATCCTCGACGCGCTCGCCGAGCACGACAGCGAGCTGGTGGTGCTGGCCCGCTACATGCAGGTGCTCAGCCCCGGGTTCATGGAGGGCTGGACGGCGCCGATCATCAACATCCACCACTCGTTCCTGCCTGCCTTCGTCGGCGGTCGTCCGTACCACCAAGCCCATGACCGGGGCGTGAAGATCGTCGGGGTGACGGCCCACTACGCCACGGCGGAGCTGGATCAGGGACCGATCATCGACCAGGACGTCGTGCGGGTGAGCCACCGCGACGGGGTCGAGGACCTGCAACGGCGTGGCCGCGACCTCGAGGTGACCGTGCTCGGTCGCGCGGTGCACGCCCACGTCGAGAACCGCGTGCTCGTGCACGGCACCCGCACGATCGTCTTCGAGTAGGGGTCAGGAGCGGGAGGTCACCTCGGCGAGCGGGACGAGCTCCGCCTCGCCTGTCTCTTCGTCTTCCTCCCACCGCCAGCCGGCGAGGGCGAAGAGATCGGGGCGCCCCTCCTCCGGGCCGGACGCGATGAGCTCGTCGCCGGCCAGCAGGTGCACATGGCCTCGGGGCCGGTAGAGGTAGCGCTGGTCGCGCCGCACCGCGAGCACATGGAACCCCGGCTCGACGTCGAGTCGGAGGTCGCCGAGCGTCGCGCGGTCGGCACGAGATCCGGGTGCCACCGGCACACGGACCACGACCTCGTCGGACTCACCGAACGCGAGCGCGAGGATCGGGTGCAGCTCTTCCTTCTGCTCGATGAGCCACACCATCTGCTGGGCCTGGTCGCCCAGGTCCTCGGCCGCCTGAGACAGGTGGAGCAGCCCCCGCAACGGAGACGGGTCGAGGTCGTCGCGGGCGGCACGCAACACCCAGAGCTCGAGCCGGTCCTTCATCTCATCGAGCCTGTCCTCGAGGTGGCGCACCTCGGCGGCAAGGCCTTGGTCGCGCAGCACGAGCGCCGAGTAGGCCAGGCCGATCGCCACCTCGGAGATGTTCTTCATCTCGACGAGCACGTCGACCGCACGATCGAGATCCGAGAGCGTGCCGTCCTCAGGAGGCTGCGGCGGCTCCCACCGCGGCGCTGCCGCGAGCTCGCGCAGCCGGTCGATGCCAGCGGGTGAGCCGCGCAGGAACAGCACGTCACCGGGCACGCACAGCTGGTCGCCGTCGACGTCGGTGATCCAGTCGCGATCGCGGCGGATGGCCACGACGCGCATGCCGGTCTGCACCGGCAGCTCGAGCGCCGACAGCGGGCGGCGCGCGAGGTGGGAGTTCTCCCGGACGCGCACTCGGTGCGACACCTCTTCGGCGTTCGACAGGTCGGCCACGAGCTCGCGGGGGATGCCGAGCCGGTGGGTGACGATGCGGGCGATGTCGACGGCGTCGTTGGCGATGTTCTCGATGGCCGAGATCACCTGCAGCACCGACGCCATCTCGTCCGCCTCCTGGGGGCGACGGGCGGCGAGCACGCACACGGCCCGCATGTCGTGCACCAGCGAGCTGATCTGCTCCTCGAGCTCGCCCACCTCCTCGGCCATGTCCGGGTCGCCGAAGTAGAGGGCGGCGTAGGCCAGGTCGACCATGAGCTCCGACTGGTCTTTCGCCGTCGAGAGCATGGTCTTCAGGTTTCGAGGTCTGTCGTCCATAGGGGGTTTCGCCACGAGCCGTCTAGGAGATGCCCAGGAGCACGATAGCGATCACGAGCGACACAGCGCCCAGGAGATCGAGCGAGGACGTCACGAGCGGGATGCCGTGGTTGTCGGGGTCGAGCCCGAGCCGGTAGGTCATCACCGCGGCCACGGCCGCGACGACCACGGCGCACGTCGTCGCGAACAAACCCGCCAGGAGCGACAGCTGCATCACGCTGAGCACCCCTGGGCTCGTCAGCCCGAAGGCAGCCGAGACCAGGTTGGCCGAGATGCCCAGCAGGACGAAGACCGAGATGGCGAAGAGGTAGGTCAGGATCACGTCGTCCCAGACCAGCCGGAGGTTCGAGAGCTTGGGCTCGAGCGTGCCCAGGTGGAGCCGGGTCGAGAGCCGCGCCGCGAGGATCCCCCCGAGGGAGCCCGAGTCCTCGAGGAACGGCGGGACGAGCACCAGCAACGCGGGGAAGGCGACGAACGACTCGAGCCGCTTCTCGATGGTGACGCCGGCGATGACGTCGATGATCCCGGCGATGAGCAGGATCGGGAGCGACTCCCTCGCGATGCGGCGGAGCACCGGCAGGCTCGAGCGAACCGCGGCCCAACCCGCAACCACACCGACAACCACACACGCCGTCGCCGCGACCGGCGTGACGAGCTGCAGACCGACGGCGTAGGTGCCGACGAACAGAGCAGGCAGCGTCACCATGTCGCCCGCGGCCGTGACGATCGGGGCGGCGACGTTGTCGAGGTCCCAGCCACGACGAGCGCTCATCGTGGCGACCGTCACGGTGATGGCGAGAACCACGACCGAGGAGAGGACGCCGCCGATCATCGACACCACGAGCAGGTCCGCGACGCTGATCGCGTTCGGGACCGCGGCCGCGATGAGGATCGCCTTCGCCAAGAACGCGAGCGCCGCGGACATGGAGATGCTCAGCAGGAGCGCAGCCGCGACGTTCTGCCCGACGGGCGTGGTGGCGCGGCGAGACCAGCGGAAGTCACCGGTGTGGATGAGCGTCCCCAACCGGCTTCCGAGCGCGCCGAAGATGTTGCCTCGCATGCCGATCGCGGCGGGCACGAGGACGAGCAGGCCAGGAAGCTGGTCGAGGGTCCCGGTGATCGAGCCGAGCGTCAGCCCGGCAGCGAGGTCACCGACAGAGCTGAGACCGAGCGCGCCAAAGCCCTGGAGCAACGAGCGGCGCTCGTCGCGCACGACTCGTCGCAACCGACGAACGGGAGAGACAGCGGGCCTGGGCACTCGGGGGATCCCCCATGCTTTCTCCCTCCCTCTGCTGTTCGACCGGCCGGGGCAACCTAGTTGAGACTGCCAAGATGCTCGGCATGCGCACGTGGATGCTGCTCGGGCTCGCCGCCGTGCTGGTCGCCGGCTGCACCCACGACGGGCGCACGCTGCGACCGCCACCGCCGGGCGCGACGCTTCCTGCGACGACCGTGCCGCTCACGTCGACGACCGCTGCGCTCCAACCCGGCGTGGGTTCCGTCACGCCCGCGGACCTCGTCCTGACCAGCTCCGCGTTCGCGGCGAACGCGGCGATGCCGGTGGAGCTCACGTGCGACGGCACCAACGTGTCGCCGTCGTTGCAGTGGACCGGCGTCCCCACCGGGACGACCGAGCTCGTCCTCACGGTGACCGACCCTGACGCCAAGGGCCTCGTGCACTGGGTGATCGCCGGGCTCGCCTCCGTGCTCCGCGGCCTCGGCCCAGGGGCGGCGCCGGAAGGAGCGATCGAGGCCACCAACGGCACTGGCGCCGTCGGTTGGACCGGACCATGCCCGCCGCAGGGTCCCGCCCACCACTACGTGTTCACGCTCTATGCGCTGTCGGCGCCGAGCGGGGTGACAGCGGGGATGCCCGCGACCGAAGCGATCGTGCGGGTCACCGGCGCGTCGATCCTGGCCGAGACGACGCTCACGGGCATCTACCGCCGCCAATCGTGAACCCGCTCGATGCCCTGACCGCGCTGGCCCTCGCCTTCGTGGGCGTGCGCATCGCCTCGGGAACCCGCATCGCGTTGTCCGGCAAGGGCCGCGAGCGGGCGATGACGATCGTGCGCGGCCTTCGCGCCCGGCACTTCG
>JBEEGB010000428.1:0-4074 GCA_041166585.1 Acidimicrobiaceae bacterium | reverse complement strand
TCCGAGGGCGTCCGCGACGCCTTCTACACGGTGAAGCTGCTGGAGGACTCGGGGTGGGACGGCACGCGCCACTTCGACGCCCACGCGTACCGCACCGAGGACGCAGAAGGTGTCTGGCAGTTCGCCGCCGGCTGCATGCGCTCGTACCTCATCTTGCGCGAGAAGGCCCGCCGCTTCGCCGTCGACGACGAGATCCAGGCAGCGCTCACCGCCGCCAAGGTCGCCCAGCTCTCCGAGGCGACGTTGCCGGGGGGACCGACGCCGGAAGGCATCGCCGCCCTTCGTCGGGATGCCGCGGTCGCCGATGTCGAGGCCCTCGCCGCCCAGGGCTACGGGCACGAACGCCTCGATCAGCTCGTCACCGAGCTGCTCCTCGGCGTGCGGTAGCGAGACGGGGTGCCGTAGTTTCCCAAACCGATGCCGTTGGTCATGGGGGTGGACTCGTCGACGCAGTCCACGAAGGTGGAGGTCCGCGACAGCGACGACGGCTCGCTCGTCGCCACCGGCAGCGCGCCCCATCCACCCACCCGGCCACCGCGCAGCGAGCAGGACCCCGGTGACTGGTGGGACGCGCTCGTCGTCGCCATCGGCCGCACGGGCGTGCGGGACATCGCAGCCCTGTCGGTGGCCGCGCAGCAGCACGGGATGGTCGCGATCGACGCCGCCGGCGCGGTGCTGCGCCCGGCCAAGCTGTGGAACGACACCGAATCCGCACCCGAGGCCGCCGCCATGATCCGCCAGTTCGGTGCCGGGCGTTGGGCCCGCGCCGTCGGCTCGGTGCCGGTGGCATCGTTCACGATCACGAAGCTGGCCTGGCTCGCCCGGCACGAGCCGGCCACGTTCGCACGGCTCGGCACCGTGCTCCTGCCCCACGACTTCCTGACCTACCGCCTGACCGGCCGGCTCGTCACCGACCGCGGCGATGCGTCGGGGACGGGCTACTGGTCGCCGCTCGAGGACCGTTGGCGGACCGACCTGCTCGACCGCATCGTCGGCGCACCGTCACCGGGATCGTGGGCGGACCGCGTGCCCGAGGTGCTCGGCCCGTCGGATCCGTCCGACTGGGTGACCGCGTCGGTGTACGAGATCCTTGGCCTCCGGGGCCGGCCGATGTGCGGCCCCGGCACCGGCGACAACATGGCCGGAGCGCTCGGCGTCGGGCTCCAGCCGGGCGATGCCGTCGTCTCGCTCGGCACGTCAGGCACCGTGTACGCGGTGAGCGAGACGGCCGTCGTCGACCCGAGCGGAGCGGTCTCGGGCTTCGCCGATGCGACGGGCCGCTACCTCCCGCTGGTGTGCACGCTGAACGCGACGCAGGTGACCGATGCGTTCGCCCGCATCCTTGGTGTGGATCGCGACGGCCTCGCCAAGCTCGCGCTCGATGGTGCACCCGGCGCGGGAGGCATCGTGTTGCTGCCGTACCTCAACGGCGAGCGCACGCCGAACCGCCCGGACGCGTCGGGCGTGCTCGCCGGCATCCGCAGCGACGCGAGCCGCGAGGACGTCGCCCGCGCCGCGTTCGAGGGCGTGGTGTGCAGCCTGCTCGACGGGCTCGACGCGCTCGCCGCCGCAGGTGTCGCCCAGGACGGCCGGTTGCTGCTCGTCGGCGGTGGCTCGCGCTCGGCGGCGTACCGTCGGATCGTCGCCGACCTGTCGGGCCTGCCCGTGACCGTCCCTGACGGCGACGAGCACGTCGCCACCGGTGCCTGCGTCCAAGCCGCGGCGGTGCACAACGGGGTGCACCCGGACGATGTGATCGCGGCCTGGGGCCTCGGCGAGGGCGAGGTCGTGGAGCCTGACGAGCACGTGGACCGCGAAGCCGTGCGCGCCGCCTATGCCGCCGCTCGGGACAGCGCCGCCCCGTCGCTGTGAACAGAAAGTGATGGAAAGTGCTTGAAATGACAGTAAGGATCTGCGCAGACTGGCGCCCGTGCCCCACCGGTCCCCCCATCACTTCCATCGACCCGCCCGGGTCCTCAGCCTGGTCGCCGTCCTGCTCTCCCTCGTCGCGGCGACCGGGCTGACCCGGGGCGCGTCGGTCGCCGGGGCCGCGGTCGAGCACGGGCTCGGCTACTCCGCCACGGTCCTCGGCTTCACCAGCTGGTACGGCAGCTACCACCTCGGCGACGTCGGCGCGGCATGGTGCATCGACCACGGCAGCCACGCCCCGGACGCCGCCTACGGCTACGAACCCACCACCGTCGACGACGTACCCGAGGCGACGCGGCGATCGGTTGCATGGGCCGTCGGGCGCTACGGGCAAGGCCCCGATCGCGTGACGGCCGCCGCGCTCATGCTCGTCGCACACGACCTCATGGGTGCCGTCTACCCGCACGGCCGCATCGACGTCGACGCGCTCGCGCCCAGGAACCTCGCCGGGTTCGGCTCCGACGGTCCGGAGGTCATCACGCGCGCGCTATCCATCAAGGCGGACGCGCTCAGCCACGCCGCGCTCGTCGCGCCGCTCGAGCTCTCGATCGAGATGACGCCGGCGGCGGCCGGCGCGCCGGGCACCGCCCTCGCGAGGGTGGTCGACCACGCGGGTACGCCGATCGCAGGCGTCGACGTCTCGGTTGCCGCGACGGGTCCCTTGATGACGAGCGCGTCCAACGCGATGACCGGGGCCGACGGCACGGCACGGTTCGCGTACACCGCGGTCGTCGGCGAGAACCGACTCGATGCCGCGGCACTGCTCCCCGACCCGGTCCTCCACGCCTTCGCGTCGACCACCCGCCGGGCGCAGCGGGTGGCTGTGCCCGCGACCGTTCGGCTCAGCGCCGTGGCCGGCTTCGAGGTCCTCGCGCCCACGACGACGACCACCTCGACCTCGACCACGACCACGGTCCCTCCCACCACGACGACGGCGCCACCTCCGACGACAACAACAACGACGACAGCGCCGCCCGCGACGACGGCGCCGACCACCACCACCGTGCCGACCACCAGCACCGTGCCGACCACCACCACCGTGCCGACCACCACGACCGTGCCGACCACCACCGCGGTCACGGCGAGCACGGCAACACGGTCGCTGCCGCGCACCGGCGGGTCCAGCGCGGCGCTCGCGAGCATGGGCCTGGGGCTCATCCTGGTCGGCAGCGCAGTTCGAGCTGCCGGCCGCCGGCCTGACTAGCATCTGACGGTCCGTCAGAAACCTGGAGAGCTGCCAGCATGACCGCGCCCCTCGCCGGTGTCCGCATCATCGAGTGCTCGATGCTCGGACCCGCTGCCATCACCACCAACCTCGCCGATCTCGGCGCAGACGTCATCAAGGTCGAGCCGCCGCAAGGCGACTACGTCCGTCAGATGACCTGGCCCATCGTCGAGGGCGTGTCGCTGATGCACCTCCACGTCAACCGGGGCAAGCGGAGCGTGGTGCTCGACCTGCGAACCGAAGACGGCGTCGCGACGTTCCTCGACCTCGTCCGCGGTGCGGACGCAGTCGTCGAGGCGATGCGTCCCGGCGGTCTCGCGCGCCGCGGGCTGGGCTTCGAGCAGCTGCGCGAGGTCAACCCCCGCATCGTGTTCTGCACGATCTCGGGCTACGGCATGACCGGGCCCTACCGAGACATGCCGAGCCACGGCATCGCCTATGACACGTGGGCGGGCATCGTGAAGCCCGAGTACGACGACGATGGCTTCTGCTACCTCCCCGAGCACGTGTCGATCGGCATCAACGCAGGGCCGCTCTACGGCGCGCTCGGCATCCTCGCCGGCATCCTGCACGCGCGCGCGACAGGAACGGGCAGCCAGATCGAGGTCGCGCAGTCCGACGCGGCCGCGGCCTTCGACTGGTACCGCAGCGAGAGCTGGAAGGCGTACGAGCGGCCGCAGGACGAGGTGACCGGCAACGCCTCCGACGACTACGAACGCCGAGCCCCTGGCACCGCCGGCATGCGCGAAGGCGTCCGCTACCAGATGTACGAGACCAAGGACGGCCGCCACGTGCTGTTCATGGCGTCGGAGCAAGCCTTCTGGAAGAGCTTCTGCGAAGCGCTCGACCGCGCCGACCTGTTCGAGCGGTGGCCCGGGAGCACGTACGGCGACCACGCTCGCAACAACAAGGAGCTCCAC
>JBEEGB010000427.1:0-3801 GCA_041166585.1 Acidimicrobiaceae bacterium | reverse complement strand
ATGCCCACCACGACCATGCTCGTCACCCTGACGAAGCGCGACGGCGGTAGCACCGTCATGGCCATCGAGTCACGGTTCCCATCGGTCCAGGCGATGGAGCAGCTCTTGACGATGGGCGTTGAGGAGGGGATGGCCGCCGCGTTGGGCCAGATCCCGGCGATCCTGGCCGAGAACGCCACGACCGCGTAGCGATCGACGGGTTGCGAGCAGCAAGCCGTCGACGTCGGCGCAGACCGCCGTCACCCGTTGGGGTGATTCGTCGTGTGCAAAGTATGCAAGGCGACTGGGAGGGGCAGCGTCGTGCCACCCCTACCCGCAAGGAGCAGCAATGAGTGTCACTGACCAGACCATGAACGGCCGGACGGAAGTTCGAGGTGGGCCGATGGACACGTTCACCTCTCGTCGTCGGGAGACGAAGCTGTTCGCCAAGACGAGCGAGTTCTGGGCCACCCTGATCGGGGTGGTCGCCGTCGCTGTGATCTACAACGCAGCGGCGGACACGAGCCTCGACCTGTTCCGGGCGTGTCTGCTCGCGACCATGATCGGCATCGGCTACATCGTGAGCCGCGGGTTCGCCAAGGCGGGCAGCCGCGATCACCGAGACGTCGAGGCCAGCTACTAGTTCGAGTTCCAGGGCGAAGGCGCGGTCTCGAGCGGAGACCGCGCCTTCGTCGCGCCTGGGCACGCTTTGCTTCTCCGTGCCCGCATGGCGCTCGCCGTTACAGTTTCGGAGTGCGACGAGGAGTGCCGGGGGTCCTCGTGTGCGGCTGCCTCCTGTTGGTCGCGTGCACCGGTGGCTCCGGTCGGACTATCCAATCCCCGCCGGCCACCTCGACAGGCGGTCAGCCAGAGGTGTCCACGTCGACTGCCGTCGTCGCCTCTGACTCCGGGGGGGCGGGCGGAGGCGTCGAGCCGGTGACGTTCGCGTTTGCGGGCGACTCGCAGTTCCCGGACCAGCTCGACAACGCTCCGGGTGAGGTGTCCTCGGGGACACCACTCGCGGAGCAGCTCAAGGCCGACCCGGCCAACGTGCTGGGACTCATCGCACCCGTGCTCTCCGGTGCCGATCTCGCCATGGTCAACCTGGAGACGGCGATCACCGACCGCGGCGAACCGGTGAAGGGCAAGAACTTCCACTTCCGTTCCCCGGCGGCATCGTTCACGGCCTTGCGCGCCGCCGGCGTCGACGTGGTCAACATGGCGAACAACCACGCGCTCGACTACGGCCCCGTCGGAATGCAGGACACGTTCGACGCCATCGCGTCGTCCCAGCTTCCCGTGATCGGGATCGGCCACGACGCCTCGGAGGCATTCCGACCCTACCGCGCCGTGATCAAAGGCGAGCGCATCGCGATCCTCAGCGCCCTCGACTGGCTGGAGCCTGAGCTGATCCCGACGTGGTCGGCGACCGAGACGCAGCCTGGCGTCGCTTTGGCGATCGACCGCACCCGTCTCTTGGCCGCGGTGCGGGCGGTGCGGCCCGAGGTCGACACCCTCGTGGTGTTCCTGCACTGGGGGATCGAGGAGACCCACTGCGCGTCACCCGAGCAACAGGACCTCGCCCACATGCTCGTCGCGGCCGGTGCCGACATCGTCGTCGGGAGCCACGCACATCGAGTGTTCGGCGCCGGCCGTGTCGGCAGCGCCTTCGTCGCCTACGGGCTCGGCAACTTCGTGTACTGGCGCGAGGACGGCGAGTCAGGACGCAGCGGGGTCCTGCTGGTGACGGCCACCGGTCGCCACGTCGACCAGTACTCGTGGGTCCCGGCCCGCATCACCCATGGGATCCCGGTGCCCGACACCGGCGCCGCCGCGTCTGCCGCCCTCGCCGAGTGGGAGCAGCGACGCAACTGCAGCGGCCTGTCGCCGTAGGTGTGCGCCTACCGGACGTTGCGTGCCGCCTTCCAGTCGTCGCGCTCGATCTCGTAGAGCAAGCCGGTGAGGTCGCCGCGCCGGTCGTTGGCCGGGATGTCGACCTCGCGGGTCAGGGTCATGCGCAGCCGTTCGGCCACGCGTGCCGACGCCGGGTTGCCCGCTTGCGGTACCGAACACACTCGATCGAGCCCAAGTGTGGTGAACGCCTGGTCCAGCGCGGCTGTCGCACCCTCCGTGGCGTACCCCTTGCCCCACACCGCTGGCGCGAACCGCCATCCCACCTCGACGGCCGGAAGGATCTCCGGCAAGAAGGTCGGCACCGACAGCCCGACGTAGCCGACGATGCGTCCATCGTGGATCGTTCGTGCGACCCAACAGCCGAACCCGCACCGGTACCACCCCTCGATCTGCGCGTCGAGGAACGTCGCGGTCTCCGGGCGCGTGAAACCACGGCCGTACGGGAACTCCCAGACCTCACGCTGCGCGAACAGCTCCGCGAGCTCGTCCAGGTCGCGCCGATCGAAGCGCCGCAGGTCGAGCCGACGAGTCGTGACGTCACCAAGGGGTGCAGCGATCGCCGGAACCTCGCTCTCCGCTGTCACACGCTCATACTGCCCCGATGCTGGCATCGTGTGGATGTGTTCTCGCTCCGCCGGCCGTCAGAGAGCGCCCTCGCTCGTCTGATCGATGAGCAGAAGGCACAGGGGCAGTTCTCCTACGCAGAGGTCGGCGCCACAGCGGCGTCGCTGCCCGATGGCTATCGGCATGATCGCTGGCAAGCCGATCTCGGTGCGGACGACGGTGATCGCTTTCGCCGGGCGTCGGAGGCACTCGGACGGTGGCAAGCGCAGCGCGGGGCGGGCGTCCGCGTGTTTCCCGACGAGCCGGTGATGCCCCACGCAACGTTCGCGCTCGTCATCCCCACGGGGTTCCTCTACGTCACTGCCGTGGGCCGGCTCGTGTACATCGTCGACGAGCCCGATCGGTTCGCCTTCGCCTACGGCACGTTGTCAGCCCACCCCGAACAGGGCGAGGAAGCTTTCGCGATCACCCACGAAGACGGACGCGTTCGATTCGAGATCGTGTCGTTCTCTCGGCCTCGGCATCCATTGGCCCGCATCGGTGCTCCGGTCACTCGCGCGATGCAGGTTCGGGTCACTCGCGCCTATCTCGAGGCGATTCGAAGCGCAGCCGCCTGACGAGCTCATTGACCGCCGGAGATGCTGGTGGAAGTGTGGCGCGGAGGCGGGATCTCGACTCCAAGGGGACAACATGGCAGCGCACCTCATCGCAACGGTCAAGGGCGGCACGCTCGATCAGTACGACAAGGCATCAGCAACCCTCATCAAGCCCGGCCTGCCGGACGGATTGCTGCACCACGTGTGCGTACCGACCGACGACGGCTTCTTGGTCATCGAGACCTGGGAATCCGAGAAGGCGATGCAGGACTTCACCGGGAGTGAGCGTTTTCAGAAGGAGACCGGAGCCACGGGAATGCCACAGCCGGACATCCAGGTCCGGCCCGTCCACTACCTCCAGTCGGCCACGAAGTAGCTCGTCTCCAGGGATCGGCACCGCGATCTTGAGGCGCCCTAGCATCGGCTGATGCGCTTGAACAAGAAGCTCCTCCGGGGTTGCGGTGTGGCGGTGCTGGTCGTGACCGCGGTCATCGGCGGCGCGCCGCAGGCGGGGGCCGCGGCGCGCGCCACCGACAACTCGTGCCCGAGCGGTTCGGTGCCGCCGGCCGGCTTCACCGACGTGCCCGCGGACGACGTGCACCACGATGCCGTCGACTGCATGGTGTGGTGGCACGTCGCCAACGGAACCGGCGCTCACACCTACAACCCCGCGGGCCAGGTGAACCGCGGGCAGATGGCGTCGTTTCTCGCCCGGATGATCGACGCGACGACGAAGGTCCTGCCCCCC
>JBEEGB010000426.1:0-5142 GCA_041166585.1 Acidimicrobiaceae bacterium | reverse complement strand
GCGCCGAGCACGACCGCAGCCGCGACCACCATCACCGCGCCACGGTCCTTGAACGACAACGTCGGCGAGGCGAACTCGAGCTTCGCCACCACCGACCGGTCACCGATGACGACGTCGACGATCGGTGTCCTGCCCTCGCCGAGCGACCACCGCGCCAGCACGTCGGCCGGCAGCTCCGGGCTCCCGTCATCGCTGAGCGAGTAGGGGCCACCGCACGGGCAACGCCACGTCGTGGGCGCTGCCTCCACGACCGCCTCGCACGACCCGCACACGAAGCGCATCGGCGGAGCGCCTACGACAGGATGTCCTTGCGCTGGAACCGCGCCACGGCCATCACCGAGAACAGAGCCGTGTACGCCAGCGTGGCGATCACACCGCCCCACATCCCGCTCGTCGATCGGCCGGTGAACAACGCCGTCCAGTCACCCCAGAAGTGCGTGGGCAGGACGGGCTTCATGAACCGCAGGCTGGGCACGTTCTCGAGCACGGCCGAAGACACGATCACCACGATCGTGCCGACGACGGCCGCTGCGGTCGAGTCGGTGAGGGTGGAGAGGAACATGCCGACGGCCACCACGACGAGCAGGAACAGCGCGACGTAGGCAGAGGCGAGCGTCAGGCGGCCGAGGCCCTCGAGCGCGCTGATCTGCACCGGCAACGAGAACGATCGGGTGCCGATCTGGAGCTGCTGCAGGACGATCGGGTTGTGCCAGCCGAAGCACGCCGTCCCCACCGCCACACCGGTGACCGTGACGACGAGCGTGGCGATCACCGTGAGGACGTAGGCCACGAACATCTTGGCGAAGAGCACACGGAACCGCGACACCGGGCGGATCAGCAGGTAGCGCAGGGTTCCCCACGTCGCCTCGCCCGACACGCTCTCGCCCGCGAAGGCGGCCACGACGACGACGAGGAAGAAGTTGCTCATCACCAGCAGCGCCACGACACCGAGGTTGATGCCGCTCTTGGTGAGCTGGGTGAAGATGTTGACGTCACGCTCGCGACCCGTGCCCTGCACCCGGTTGGCCACGGCGATGAGCGTCGGCACCGCGGCGAGCGCCGCGAAGCACGCCCACGTCCGGGTGCGGCGCAGCTGGCGGATGAACTCGACCCTGATCACAGACCGTCATCCTCCACGAGTCGCAGGTACGCATCCTCGAGCCGGCGCCGGGGCGTCACGGCATCGACACCGACGCCGGAGTGCACGAGCGCCGCGACGACCTCCGAGCGGCGCACACCGTCGAGATCGACCACCAGACCTCCCACGGGAGACACTCCGACGCTCAGAACACCAGGGATCCCCTGGAGGACCTTCGTGGCCAGCGTCTCATCGTCGACCACCAGATCGATCGCCGAGGACGCGCCGACCAGGTCGGCCACGGTGCCCTGCGCCACGAGCTTGCCGTGGTCGACGACGAGCGCGTGGGTGCACACCTGCTCGACCTCGGCCAGGATGTGGCTCGACACCAGGATCGTCGTGCCCCGATCCGCGATCGTGCGGATGGCGCCGCGCAGCCGGCGGGTCTCGGCCGGGTCGAGCCCGTTCGTGGGCTCGTCGAGGATGAGCAGGTCGGGTCGGTTCAACAGCGCCTGTGCGATGCCGAGCCGCTGGCGCATGCCTTGGCTGTAGCCCCTGGTCTTGCGGTGGACGGCGTCGCCCAGGTTGGCGACGACGAGCGCCTCCTCGAGACCGGGGGCCGGCCACTTGTCCCCGCCGGCCAACCAGTGCACCCGCAGGTTCTCGAGCCCGCTCAGGTAGGGGACGAACGCCGGCTTCTCGACGAGGGCGCCGACCCGCGCGAGCACCTTGGCCCCCGGCTTGATGTCCTCCCCCAAGAGCCGCGCCTTGCCGGCATCGGGGCGGATCAGCCCGACGAGCAGGCGGACCGTCGTGGTCTTGCCCGCTCCGTTCGGGCCCAGCAATCCGACCACCTGACCTGGTTCGACGCTGAAGCTGAGGCCGTCGACGGCGCGCACGGAGTCAAAGCTCTTCGCGAGCCCCTCAGCCTCCACGGCGGCACCAGTCATCCGGTGAGGCTAGGGGCTTGTCGCCCCTGTGCCACCGCGGCTCACGCTGCCCGGTGCTCGTGGCAGGGCATGCCGGTGGCGAGGACCGTGGCGTTCGCGACAGGCACCGAGTCCCGGATCGTGAAGTAGCCAAGCACTCCCCCGACGGCGGCGAGCAAGCCGGCGATGCGCAGCCCCGAGCGGTACCCGCCGCCGAAGTTGCTGTCGAGACCGACGAGCGCCGGGATCACTGCGATCGCGAGCAAGCCGGCGATCCTCGAGACGGCGTTGTTGATCGCAGACCCGATGCCCGTGTGCTGGTCGTCGACTGCGGCGAGCACGGCTGCCGTGAGGGGGGCGACGGTGAGCGTCAGGCCGACGCTCAGGACGAGGACACCGGGCAGCACGCCCGTGAGATAGGTCGCCCCCGGCTTGACCTCGCCGAGCAGGGCGACGCCGACACCGGCGATCACCGGGCCGACCGTCATCGGCAAACGGGGACCGATCCGTTGCGCCAGCGCCCCGGCCCGGGCGGAGAACAGCAGCATCATCACCGTCAGTGGGAGCAACGAGGCCCCCGACTCGAGCGCCGAGTAGCCGAGGTCGTTCTGGAGGTGCACGACGAGGAGGAACATGCCGATGCTGAGCGCCGCGTACACGGCGAAGGTGACGGCGTTCGCCCCGCTGAACTGTCGAGACCGGAACAGGTCCAGCGGCACCATGGGGTGCTCGACCCGCGTCTCGACGATGACGAACGCGATGAGCGACGCCACACCGACGATTGCCGCGGCGATCACGACTGCACCGCCGTGACCGGCCGGGCCTTCGATGAGGGCGTACACGATGCCGCCGAGCGCGAGGGACAGCAGGACAGCGCCTCGGCCGTCGATGTGGACGCCCTCCTCATCGGCGCGCGTCTCCGGCACGTGGCGGAGCGCGATGGCGATGGCGACGGCCGAGAGGGGCAGGTTGATGACGAACACGAACCGCCACGACACCGAGTCGATCAGCCATCCCCCGAGGAAGGGGCCGATCGCGGTGGAGATGCCGGCCAAGCCGGACCATGCCCCGATGGCGCGGCCGCGGTCCTCCACCCTGAACGAGGACGCGATCATCGCCAAGCTGCCCGGCACCAAGGCCGCCGCGGCGACGCCCTGCACACACCGCGCCGCGATGAGGATGGCCGACGTCGTCGCCACGGCGCACCCCAGCGATGCCGCGCTGAACGCGAAGAGTCCGGCCACGAACACGCGACGCCGCCCGTAGAGATCACCCAACGAGCCCCCGAGCACCAGCAGCGACCCGAGCGTCAGGAGGTACGCCGTGAGCACCCACTGGAGCGACGCCAACCCTGCGTCGAGGTCCTTGCCGATGGCGGGGAGCGCCGCGTTCACGACGGTGCCGTCGAGGAACGCAACCCCTGAGCCGAGCACCGCGGCGGCGATGACCCAGCGTCCCTGCGCGCTGTCGTAGGCGATGCCCTGGCTAGCCAAGATCGCTCGACGAGCTTCTCGCGTCGACCATCAAGTACGGCTGGCGAGCATGGCCACGGCGCCTAGCACCTCGGGATCGGCGTCGGGACCGAAGGCGGACACGATGATCCCGCGCGCCCCACACTTCGGGCAGCGGACGCCCAAGACGATCGCCTCGTCGGCTGGGTCGCTCGGGCCTTCGAACCGGTAGACCCGCTCGACCAGCACGACTGCGAGCTCGTGACGCGACCCGCAGACCCTGCACTCGACGGAGGTGCCGGTGACGACCAGGTCGTCGCCGTAGCCTTCAGCCTCGAGGAGGCTCACTGCCTCGGTGACGGTGTCAGGGGCCGGAGGTGGGGTGGTGCTCATCCGCTCGCAGGGTACGCGTCGTCGTCACCTTCTGCTGCCTCGGCCACGACGAACCCCAACCGCACGCCGAGCGCCGCCTCGAGCAGGTGCTTGCGGGCGTCGGCCGTGTACAGCTCCAGGGCCGCGTCCTGGCCGTCGGTGTCGAGCACCACCTCGAGCTCCCGCTTGCGTCGCTCCACCGTGATCCCGCGGACGACGCCGTTGCGCGTGCGATCGAGCGCGAACGCGACGCGCAGCATGCCCGCCAGCACCTCGACCACCTTCTGGTCGGCGCGGGCGAGGCGCGCGAACTCCTCGTGGCTGGGCTTCGGTGCGCTCTTGCGGTGGTAGCGGGCGACCTGGGCCACGAGCTCGATCTCGTGGTCGGTGAACCCGGTGAGGAGGTCGGAATTCCGGATGATGTAGTAGCTGTGCAGGTGGTGGCGGTCGTGGGAGACGAACAACCCGACGTTGGCCAGCAACCCCGCGGCCTCGAGCAGCTCCTCGTTGGCCTCATCGATCTCGTGGAGGTCACGGGTGGCGTCGAAGAGCTGCATGGCGAGGTCCGTGGCGTGCTCCGCGTGGTCGCGCTCGGTGGGGGTGATCGCCGCGAGGTGCAGGACGCTCTCGTAGCGCAGGTCCCGAAGGTGGCCGATCGAGGTCCTGTCCCGCCGGCGGAGCGCGTCGAGCAGCACGCCCTCGCGGAGCGCGAAGTCCGAGATGATCATCTCGTCGATGTCGAGCTGCTCGAAGATCTGTTCGAGCACGAGCGCGCCGCCGAGGATGATGTCGGCGCGCTTCGGATCGAGCCCCGGCACCTGCGTGCGCTCCTCCACGGTGCGGGCACCGGCCAGCGCGTTGACGGCGTTCGTGAGCTGCTTCGCGGTCAGCACGGCTCCGCTGACCTGCTTCGGGGTCGGCTCACCCCGCAAGGCGCGGCTGATCTCGGCGAGGTTCACGATCGTGCCGGACGAGCCCACGACCACCTCGAAGCCGGCCTGCTTCACGAGGCGGACCACCTGCGTCAGGTACGCCCTGATGTACTGGCGGCACTCCGTGAGCGCCCGACCCTTGAGGGGCTCGTCGCGCAGGAAGCGTTCGGTGAGCCGGATCGCGCCCAGCTTGAGGCTGCGCGCCTCGAGCATCTCGCCGTCCTGCCCGACCACGAACTCCGTGCTCCCACCGCCGATGTCGACGAGGAGGTGGCGCCGGTCGAACACCGGCACGGCCTGCAGCACCCCGAGGTGGATGAGACGCGCCTCCTCTGCGCCGGAGACGACCTCCACCCTCACGCCCGCGTCCTCGCGAGCGC
>JBEEGB010000425.1:0-8056 GCA_041166585.1 Acidimicrobiaceae bacterium | reverse complement strand
GAGCCCGCGAAGCCGGTGGTGACGTCGCCGTCGCCTGCGGCCGCCCCACGCTCACGCGGCTGCTCCACACCACGGGCTTCGATCGCATCGTCCCCGTGACCGAGACCCTCGAGGCCGCCGCCGACGCGCTGGCCTCCGCCGCCACCGACACCTAGCTCCGAGATCTCAGAAGAGGTGGGTGCCGACCTCGGTGAGGCCGGCGAGGTCGTGGACGTCGCTGCGCAGGAACGGCACGCGCAGCATCGGCGCCGGCGCGACCTGCTCGGCCACGCCCGCGAGGTGCTCCTCCGCGCGCGCCGCGGCGAGACGGAAGTCGGCGAGGTTGGCGTAGAGGCCGCCGAGGTCGCTGCCGGCGAGGCTCCTCGCGCGTTCGCGCGCCGCCTCCGCCAGTCCTGCACCGAACGCCGGGTGCATGCGGTTGACGATGAGCGCCTTCACCGAGATGCCGGCCTCGCCGAGTCGCTCTGCGAAGAACTCCGCCTCCGCGACGGTGTCACGACGCGGTGACGCGACGAGCACGAACGCGGTGTGCGGCGACGACAGCAGCTCGAACACCACGGCCGCTCGGTCCTTGAAGCCCTCCTCCATGCCCTGGAACGCAGTGAAGAAGGTGATGGCGTCGTCGATGACGTCGGCACCGACGACCTTCGACAACGTCCGCACGAACGCTTGCGCGGCGACGTTGACCGCCTTCATCATCCCGCGCGTCGGCGCCATCAGCATGCGGTAGAGCCGGTGGTCGAGGAACCGGGTCAGGCGCCGCGGCGCGTCGATGAAGTCGAGCGCGTGGCGGGTCGGCGGCGTGTCGACCACCACGAGGTCGAAGTCCGAGCTCTCGTGCAGCTCGTACAGCTTCTCCATCGCCATGTACTCCTGCGTCCCCGAGAGGGCGCCGGAGATGTTCCGGTAGAACCGGTTCTGCAGGATCCGGTCCGCCTGCTCGGGCTCGGTCGAGTGCTTCGTCACGAGCGCATCGAACGTCGACTTGGTGTCGAGCATCATCGCCCACAGCTCACCCGGCCAGTCGCCCTCGATCCGCACCGGGGTGTTGGACAGGCCCTCGAGCCCGAGGGCGTCGGCGAGCCGCTTCGCCGGGTCGATCGTGACGACGACGGCACGCCGCCCCTGTCGCGCGGCCTCGAGTGCGAGCACCGCCGCGGTGGTCGTCTTGCCGACCCCACCGGACCCCGCGGTCACGATGATCTCCGAACCGGCGACGAGCTCGGTCAGCGACGCGCCGTCCGCGGGCGCGCTCACGAGGGGGCCGCCTCCAGCGACCGCACCCCGTCGAGCAGCGCCTCGGCGAGCAGCTCGAGGTCGTCCGGGCCGAGGTCGGCGTTGAAGAGGTACGGCAGGTGCAGCTGCGGAAGCGGCAGCTCAGCGGCGAGACGATCGATCTGCTCGCGCTGGAGGTCCATCCGATGCCGACGGAAGTCAGCCGCCTCGGCGAGGGACTCGGCCTCACCGCGGCGCAGCGAGGTGCCCGCCCGGGATGCCGCTTCCGCGGGCGAAGCCGACAGGCCCTCGATCGGGGTGTACAGGCCGTTGACGACGACGGGACCGAGGCTCACGCCCACCCGATCCTCGAGGTGGTAGGCGGTGTCGACCAGCTCGTTGACCGGGGTCTCCTCGGGCAGGGTCACGAGCAACACCTGGCAGCGCGCCGGGTCGGTGAGCAGCTCGAGCACCTCCTTGGCCTGCGTGTTGATGGGGCCGACGCGCACGGCGTCGAGCAACGCCCGAGCGGCGAGCAGGAACGTGATGGCGTGCCCGGCGGCGGGGGCGTCGAGGACGATCAGATCGGCGGTGTCGGTGCGCTCGAGCTGCTTGACCTTGCCGAGGATGAGGATGTCCTTGATGCCGGGCGCCGCGGTCGACACGACGTCGAGGGCGCCGCTCGAGACGAGCCGCCTCGAGATGCGCGACAGCCCGTGGTCGCGGAGGTACTCGAGCAGCGCGTCGTCGGGGGTGAGCGTCCGTCCTCGGATGCGCTCGGACAGCTCGACCTCGGCATAGGACAGCGGTTCGTCCCCGAACACCGACGCCAGCCCCGACTTGCCCTCGACCTCGACGATCAAGGTCGAAAGACCGGTCATCGCCGCCGCCCGGGCCAGCGCCGCCGTCACGGTGGTTTTGCCCACGCCGCCCTTCCCGGCCACGATGACGAGGCGGGATGCAGCGAAGAACTGCGCTGGATCCACGGTCAACCCTTCGAAAGGCGAGCGTGCGCAGACTAGCGAGAGGCTGTGCCCTCCTCGGCATCCTCATCGTGGTGCTGAGCGGCTGGGCCAGCCCGGCCAAAGCCCAGGGCGAACCGCCCCTTCCGCCCCCGGATGGGGTGGTCAGCGTCGTCCAGGCGAACGGCTACCTCGACCCGATCCTGCTGGCCTTCATCGACCGGTCCCTGTCCGACGCCGAGCGCCTCGGCGTCAAGGCGTTCGTGCTCCAGCTCGACAGCCCGGGTGTCGTGGTGTCCCGCGCTCGACTCCAGACGACGATCGACCGCATCAGGTCCTCGTCCGTCCCGACGGCCGTGTGGGTCGGGCCGTCCGGCGCGAACGCGGGCGGGGCCGCCGCGGACGTGGTGGCCGCAGGCCGGTACCGGGCGCTCGCCCCGGGCAGCACGCTCGATGCCGGCAACAAGACGGTGGGCGCGGACGAGGCGTTCCAGCTCGGCCTCACCAACGTGCCGGCGAAGTGCGATCGCGAACGTGGTTCGAAGGAGGGCTGCGCCGCCACCGTCGGCGATCTCGTGGTCAGCCTGCCCGAGGTGCCCACGCGTCAGATCGAACAGGGCGGGCAGACGCGGCTCGAGCCGGCCGCACAGGTGCGCTTCAGCCAGCTGCCCCTCACCGACCGGTTGCTGCACAGCGTCGCCAGCCCTCCCGTCGCCTACCTGCTGTTCGTGATGGGGATGGCGCTGCTCGTCTTCGAGCTGTTCACCGCCGGCGTCGGCGTCGCCGGCATCGTCGGCGCGGGCTCGTTCCTCTTCGGCTGCTACGGCCTGGCCGTCCTGCCCACCCGCCCGCTCGGCATCGGCCTGCTCGTGTTCGCCATGTTCGGCTACGCGGTCGACATCCAGACCGGCGTGCCACGGGTGTGGACCGGGTTGGCCACCGCGTCGTTCGTCGCCGGCTCGCTGCTGCTCTACGACGGCGTGTCGATGTCGTGGATCACGCTGCTGGCCGGCATCGCCGGCATCACGGTCGCGATGATCGGCGGGATGCCGGCCATGGTGCGGACCCGGTTCTCGACGCCGACCATCGGCCGGGAGTGGATGGTGGGCGAGGAGGGGTCGTCGGCCAGCGCTGTCGACCCGGAGGGGACCGTGCTGGTCCGGGGCGCGCCGTGGCGAGCCCGCACCAACCGGGCGACGCCGATCAAGGCCGGTGAACCCATCCGCGTCGCCGGGATCGAGGGCCTCGTGCTGCAGGTGGAGCCCCTCACCGGCGCGGCCCGCGACTACCGCGAGCGTCGCGGCGGTGACGAGGGGCTGAACGGCCACTGAAGTGCTCGTGAAGCGAGCGCTTCTGGCCGACCCGCGAGCGCATGCTCGCCGGGCGGCGATGGGTGTGGGGCGCAGCCCCACGGTGGCAATGACCAGCGGGTTTAGGCAGAGCGCTCGCGAAAGTTCACCCTTGTACTGGAGAAAAGGCTGGTTGTAGGGTCGCCCTTGACAAGGGGGAAATCAGCGGTGAGCGCACTTCGCATTGACGACGCGTGGCAGGTGAAGGCTGGCTGCCGGGGACCTCAGGCAGCGGTCTTCTTCCCGCCATCCCACTTCGAGCGCAAGGATGAGAAGGTCGAGCGCGAGCAACGGGCCAAAGAGATCTGCCTCTGCTGCCCGGTGCGGCAGCCCTGCCTCGAGTACGCGATCAAGATCCGTGAGCCCCACGGCATCTGGGGCGGCCTGAACGAGGTCGAGCGCAAACAGCTGCTGGTCCACCGAGGCCTGTAGCCGGGGCGGCTCAGCCAGATCAGCGCGGGAGCCGGGGCCCGGCGACGCGCACGTCACCACGGCGCCGCGTGACGCCCGTGGCATCGAGGTGGGCGAGCAGCGGGATCGCCCACTTGCGGGAGGTGCCCAGGGCCTCCCTCACCTGGGCCACGCTCACGCCGCCAGGGTCCGCTTCGAGCAGGCGCGCCACCGTCGCGGCGGCCGCCTCGATCGCGGCAGGGGCGAACCACACGCCGTCCTGCTCGACCACGAGGCCGCGCCGCACGAGCTCGCGCAGCTCGGCCCGGTCGATGCCAGCCTCGGCGGGGGCCGGAGGGGCGAACGGCTGCGCCTCGAGCGCCGCGATGAACGGGTGACGGGCGAAGGGGTCGTCGCCCGCGCCGCCGATCGTGGCTCGGCCCCCGGCGATCGTCACGTCTTCGATCGTGTGCAGGACGGCCCGGTCGCGCTCGTCGACGGTGGCCACGTCGAGTCCGAGCGGACCGGCGCCGTCCACCGCGGCGCGCAGCCGGGCGGTCGCCTCGGCCAGCGCAGCCGCATCCACCACCCAACCGGCCACCGTCGGAGGCCTTCGCTCCCCGGTGAGCCGCTCGAGCTCGTCAACGGTCACCCAACTGCGTTCGGCGACCACACGGTCGGTCGAGCGGTCGGGCGCGGCGCGCGCCGCCGGGCGAACGGGTGCGACGTCGAGCACCTCACCGCCGCCAACGGTCTCGCCGCGCCCGCTCTCGCGCACGACGAAGCGGTCGCCGGGGAGCAACGGCAACGCGACCGGTAGGTGGAGACGCACCAGCCCGGTGCCGCCCGGCGCGATCACCTCGGGGCCGAGGATGCGCAGCCGCACCGCGTGCTCGCCGCTGCCGACGTACGCGAGGTGCGCGCCGCGGCGAGAGACCCCGTGGTCGAGCGACGAGAGCACGGTGAGCGACGCGTCGACCGTGCGGGTGAGGTGCCACTGGCCGGGCCGCACCAGCGCGTCGCCGCGGGCAACTGCGTCGTGATGGACGCCCACGAGGTTCACCGCCACCCGATGCCCTGGGCCGAGGCGCTCGTGTCCAGTCCCTTGGGACTGGAGCGTGCGGATGCGCGCGTCCCGCTGGCCCCGCTCGGTGACGACCGCAACCTCGTCGCCGACGGCGAGCGAGCCACCGGTGAGGGTGCCGGTCACCACCGTGCCCGCGCCGGCCGCGGCGAACGAGCGGTCGACCCACAGCCTCGGCCGGTCGCGATCGGCGGCGGTCGCGGTGGAGGCGAGAAGCCGGTCGAGCGCCAGCCGGAGCTCTCCGAGGCCGACGCCGGTCGGGGCGTCGACCGCGACGATCTCGGCCGCGGCGAGGAAGGTGCCGGCCACGTGGTCGACGACGTCGAGGCGAGCCAGCTCGGCGTGGTCCGCGTCGACGATGCCCACCTTCGTCAAGGCGATCGTCCCGTTGCCGATGCCGAGCAGCTCGAGGATCCTGAGGTGTTCCTCCGACTGCGGCTTCCAGCCCTCGGTGGCGGCCACGACGAACAGGCAGGCATCCACCGCGCCGACACCGGCGAGCATGTTCTTGAGGAAGCGGACGTGCCCGGGCACGTCGACGAACGCGACGCCGGCGCCGGATGGCAGCTGGGTCCACGCGAACCCGAGGTCGATCGTCAGCCCCCTGCGCTTCTCCTCCTCGAAGCGGTCGGGGTCGATCCCGGTGAGGGCCCGCACCAGCGTCGACTTCCCGTGATCGACGTGCCCAGCCGTTGCGAGCACATGATCCCTCACCGGTTGTCGACGAGCAGGCTCTGCAGCGAGCGCCCGAGCACGCCCTGTTCGTCGAAGAGCAGGCTTTGGGCGAGCCCGGTCCCGTTCGGCTCCAGGATCGACGTCGCGTCGAGGCACACCCACTCGCCGACCATCTCGCGGTGCAGGTACACCGTGAGGTCGGGGTTGATGAACAGCAGCTTCTCGAAGTCGACGAAGCGGCTGATGCCGTTGCCGAAGTCGGCGGCGGCCGCGACGCGCTGCAGGCCGCTCGGCTCCTCACCGGCCACCACGGGGACGCGCAGCCGGATCCAGTCGGTGGCGGGGCCGGGCTCGTCGAACGCGCCAGCGACGAATCGGTGCTCGACGCCGCAGTTGTGGAACGCGTCGTAGTCGAGCGCTCGGGCCGGGATGGCGATGCCCTCGCTCGGCGGCGAAGGCGTGGGGGGCCGAGGGTGGTCCGGCACCGCGACGTCGGCTCGCCGGATCGCGAGCACCGTCGCGGTGGCGACCTCTTTGCCGTCGTGCGCGATCCGCGCCGACACCAGCCTGACCTTCCTCCCCGGGCGCACCACCGCGGCCTCGACCGTGAGCGGCGCGATGGGGACGGGGCGGAGCAGCTCGACCGTCAACCGCACGGGTTGCAGGTCGTCGAGCAGGGGCTCGGCCGCCCGGGCGAGCAGCGCAGAGGGCGGGCCGCCGTGCAACGCATCCGGTGTCCATGGGCCGCGAGCGAAGTCGGTCGGCAGCCACCGGCCGTCCGCCACCGGGACGAACAAGGAGTCGACGTCCGTCATCCGATCGCCTCGATGGCGGCGAGCAGGGGCTGGTCGTCGGCCGGGTCGACGGTGCGCAGGTCGCACAGCGTCGTGTCGCTCTCGACGCGGGCGATCACGGGAGTCGGTCGCGCGCCGCGAAGGCAGTCGACCTGGTCGCCGTCGAGCGCGAGCGCGATCGACGGGATCTCGACACCCGGGAGCGTGCCGCCGCCGGTGACCGACGCGCACTCGACGACGGTGCGCCAACCCATGGTCTCGGCGCGCCGGCGCAGCTCGTCGACCGTCGCGGTGGCCATGCGCCAGAAGGGCAAGGCCGCACCGTCGCGTTCGAGGTAGGCGAGGGCCACCTGTTGGAGCGCGCCGAGCACCAAGCCGCCCGGACGCAGGGCGCGGTAGAGCGGGTGGCGGGCACACGCCTCGACGAGGTCCGCTCGTCCCGCGATCACGCCGGCCTGCGGGCCGCCGAGCAGCTTGTCGCCCGAGAAGATCACCAGCGCGGCGCCCGCGTCGAGCGTCTGGCGCGCCGCGGGCTCGTCGTGGAGCCACGGAGGAGGACCGTCCGGGAGCCACGGGCATGCCGCGTCGAGCAGGCCAGAACCGAGGTCGACCACCACCGGAGGGCCAATCGAGGCCACGTCGGCGACCGACGCCTCTTCCGTGAAGCCGGTGATCCGGTAGTTGGATCGATGGACCTTCAGCACCAGCGCCGCGTCCGCAGAGACGGCCTCGTAGTCGGCGCGGCGGGTGCGGTTGGTGGTGCCGACCTCGATGAGGCGGGCGCCGGACTCGGCCATCACCTCGGGGACGCGGAACCCGCCGCCGATCTCCACCAGCTCACCTCGTGACACCGCGACGCCGCGACCGCGCGCAAGGGCTGCGAGCGTGAGGAGCACCGCAGAGGCGCCGTTGTTCACCACCAGCGCGGCGGGGGCGCCGCACGCCCGGGCGAGGAGCGCACCTGCGTGGTCGCGTCGCGAGCCGCGGCGCCCGGTGGCGAGGTCGAGCTCGAGGTTCGTGTAGCTGCCGGGCTGTTCGACCGCGAGCGGCGCACGGCCCAGGTTGGTGTGCAGCAACACACCGGTCGCGTTGATCACCGGTCCGAGCAACGCGGTGCGCACGGCTTCGGCTCGACGCGGCGCAGACCCAGGATCACCCGCTGCGATCGCGGCGCGGGCCGCGTCCACCAGCAAGGGGTGGGGGAGATCGATCCCCGCCATCGAGCGGGCGAGCGCGTCGACGGACGGCGGTCGGTCGACCATCGCGCCATCCTAAGGAGGTGCCGAGCAAGCGAGTCGCCCGCGTGGAGGACGTGCCCGTCGACCGCGGCGTGCCCTGCACGGTGGGCGGCACGGCCGTCGTGCTGTTCCGCGTCGGCGAGGAGGTGCACGCGGTGGCCGGTCGCTGCCCGCACCAGTTCGCCGACCTCTCCGACGGATGGGTGGAGGACGGCTACGTGGTGTGCGGCAACCACCTCTGGTGCTTCTCGTTGACGGACGGCGCCATGCCGACGAACGACGTGGTCCGCCTCCCCGTGCACACCGTGCGCATCGAGGACGGGTGGGTCCACGTCACCCTGCAGGACGA